>CAYQBK010000033.1:0-4914 GCA_964415715.1 uncultured Candidatus Saccharibacteria bacterium | reverse complement strand
GCAATTTTTGAGCCTTTTCTGGCACTATAGACAGTGGATATAGTATAGGTGTAGCATAAAAAGCAGCCTGGCTAACTACCTCCCATATATATGCAATATCCCTAAATTTAACAAATAATGCACTTATCCATAGGCCAATACCTAAACCTAGAATAGTTATCTCAAGCACTGCTAGTGGTACCACCAACAGAGCCCACCAGCTAGGGTCTGCCCCAAAGACTATCATAAATATAAAAATGATTATAAAATTGATTATCAGATTTATAAATGCAGAAGCAGACGAAGCAAATACTATTACATATTTAGGAAAGTTTATTTTTCTGATTAGATCACCCTTACTAACAATTGAACTAATAGCGCCAGTTGTTAGCTCCATAAAATAGTTCCATATAACAATACCAAATAACAAATAAATGGCATAGTGTGGTATACCATTTCCCATTTTTAAAAACTTAACAAAGACAAAGTACAAAACAACAAAAATAGCCAATGGTTTTAAAACAGACCACAAATATCCAAGCGCACTGCCACGATACCTTAATTTAAAATCTGTTTGAATTAACCTAGCAAGTAATACCAAAGAATATGAATATTTTTGCTGATATTTGGTTATGAAACTCACAGTAAATATATTATACTTAACAAATACTTATTGGCCAAATTATAAGGAAAGATATACATATGAATATATTAGTTACGGGAGCGCGAGGTTTTGTAGGCGGTCATCTAGTCAACGAGCTGCAAAAAAATAACCACACAGTAGTTGCTGCAATGAACAATAATGAGAGTTCAATAAATGGTGTAACTTCCATTGTAGCAGACTTGAGTGTCGAAGCTGAGGTAAACGAAAGGGTTGATTTTAGCCAAATCGATGCAGTTATTCACCTGGCTGGCTTGGCGGCTGTTGGGCCATCTTTTAATGAGCCTCAAAAATATATATCCATTAATGCTGGTATAGAAATAAACCTATTTGAAGCTTGTATAAAACAAGGGTTTAAACCCAAATTTTTAATAGTTAGCTCTGGCACACTATATGACCCAAAACAGACTATGCCACTAGCGGAAACTGCACGTGTTATCCCTACATCACCCTATGCAGTTAGCAAAGTCACTCAGGAGGCGTTGGCAGAATATTATAGTAACCGAGGTTTTAACTATGTTATAGCTCGTCCATTCAACCATATCGGCCCTGGCCAAAACCCTGGTTTTATAGTTCCAGATTTTGCTAAACAAATAGTGGCAGTAGAACGGGGTGAGACAAATAAAATTTCTGTTGGCAACTTACAAGCGAAAAGAGATTACACAGATGTTAGAGATATTGTTAGAGCATATAGATTACTAATCGAGTCTGATAACACAGATGGTAAAACATACAACATATGTACTCGTAATTCTATTAGTGGAGACGAAATATTGCAGACTCTACTATCCTTAACAGATGCTAAGGTAGAGATCGCTCAAAATCCAGATCTAATGAGGCCGTCAGATATACCAGAAGTTATTGGAGACTATAATAGAATCAAACAAGACATACATTGGGAGCCTGTTATAAAATTAAATACAACTCTTTTAGATTCACTAAACGATTGGCGAAAACGAATCAAATAATATTTTTATTTGATTCAATTTTAAGGTCGTTTTGAACCATTAAACTAACCAAACCAGGGAAATCTACTTTTCGTTTCCAGCCCAACACTTTTTCAGCTTTTGCGGGATTGCCTAACAATATATCAACTTCTGACGGGCGCATGAAGGCAGGATTTTGCTTAACATATAGTTTCCAATCTTCAATGCCTATTTCTTTAAACGCTAGTTCAAGAAACTCTTCTATTGAGTGGGTTTCACCAGTAGCTAATACATAATCATCGGGTTTGTCTTGTTGAAGCATTAAATACATACCTTCTACATAATCACCAGCGTAGCCCCAGTCTCGTTTAGAATCTAAATTTCCTAATTCAATGTATTCTTGTTTACCAAGATGTATTCGTGCAACAGCATTGCTAATTTTTCGTGTAACAAATTCTAACCCTCTGCGCTCACCCTCATGATTAAATAAAATGCCACAGCTAGCATGCATGCCATATGCTTCACGGTAGTTTTTGGTTATCCAGTGGCCGTATAGTTTTGCAACGCCATATGGGCTACGTGGGTGGAATAGTGCATTCTCGTCATATCCTTTACCAGGTCTGTTATAATCAAGTCCACCAAACATTTCTGAAGTGGATGCTTGATAAAATCTGATAGATTCTGCCCCACCACTAAGCCTAATAGCCTCTAACATGTTCAAAACAGCCTTACCAGTTACATCAGCGGTAAGTTGCGGGTTTTTAAATGAGTACCCGACATGACTAATTGCGCCAAGATTATAAACTTCATCTGGCTTTGCTGTTTCAATTGCTCTTATGAGTGAAGATTGATCTGTTAGATCTGCTTCTATTATTTTTACAAACGGCTGCTCCTGCTCTAGTCGTGCTCGTTTGGGGTTGTGCTGACCTCTGACAATACCGTAAATAGTATAGCCTTTTTCATTAAGTAATTCTGCTAGATGATATCCATCCTGACCCGTAATTCCAGTAATCAATGCACTTTTTGCCATAAACTCCCTCAAATATATATTATTTTACTAACTATGTGGTATATATTTTAACACGCTGGTATTATTCATATATAGTTTTATATGCAACGATATTATGAATAAGAAAATAGATATATTAATTGAAGTTTCACCAGCCATTAACTCAAACAAGTCTGGAGTTGGTTATTATGTAGATGGGCTAGTTCGGTCATTTTCAAAATATAATAATATTTATGGTTATTACTTTAATTTTTTTAATAAAAACAAAATAATTACAAGCTACAAGATCAAACTATATGCCATAAAACTGATCCCCAGTAAGGTTATTTCTATTTTTAAATTGGTAGGCAAGCTTCCATATATAGAAATATTTGTACAAAAAAAGTTTGATTTTATTTTGTATACTAACTACATATCACTACCTATATTACGTAAAACTAGATACGGATTAGTGGTTTATGACCTTGGTTTTATTGACTGCCCAGAATATATACAAGAAAAAAATTTACAATATTTGAAAAAGTTTTGTCCAGATTCTATAAAACAAGCAGATTTGATTTTAACTATTTCCCAGTTTACCAAAAACCGCATTGAACAGAATTTTCCAACCACAAAAGGTAAAATAATTGTTACCTACATACCCCCTGTCAATAAACCAGTAACATTTACTCAAACTAACACCAAAGATGTTGTTTTCAATACCTCAAAATATATCTTATTTGTTGGTAGCATTGAACCAAGGAAAAATATCGAGAACCTAGTAAAAGCATACTTGAATTTACCAGTTCCAATGCGTAAAGAATACTCACTAATACTGGCTGGCGGTAAAGGTTGGAAAGATGAAAGTCTACTAAGACTTATTGAATATAACCAGAGAATGGGTGAAAACATAATAACAACAGGTTATATCAGTGATCAACACAAGGATAAGCTATACAGGAGTGCATCGCTCTTTGTATTACCATCGCACTACGAAGGTTTCGGCATGCCAGTTTTGGAGGCAATGCAATATAATATACCAATAGCCTTAAGTGACATACCTGTATTTAAGGAAATAGCTGGTGATAGTGTGAATTATTTCAATAAAGATAGTGTCAATGATATAGCCAAGGTAATAGAAAAAACACTAACTTCAGAAGTGCTTAAACCAAACCAAGAAAATATCTATACAAACATATTAGCCAAATATTCATGGAAAGATAATGTTAAAATTGTCACCAAGGCAATTGATAAATGCCTAATGGAGGTTAAGGATTGAATGACTCAACAAACCAAGCCAAGCAAGATTACATTTTAAATATAGAAGAAATAATAAAAGAAAATGGATTTACTATTGAAGACAAAGATCTTACCCGCCCATGGGGCGCATTTTTTCGGTTAAAAGATACTGATGCTGAGCGTTTTTTAGATCTATATTTCCCAGACATTAAAGACCAGTTTATAACATATATTGGCTTGAGCCCTAAATATCTATTAATTGAACCAAACAAGAAGTTGAGCTGGCAATACCACTATCGACGAGCCGAGCATTGGCGAGTTGTAGGACCAGATGTTGGAGTTAAACTGAGTGATAATGATGCAGAACCAACTGGGATACAAATAATTAAAAATGGTGGGCTTGTCCAGTTTGCTGCACAAAAAAGACATAGGCTGGTTGGTTTAGATAAATGGGGAATAGTAGCCGAGATATGGGAACATACAGACACTAATCACCCGTCTGATGAGGTTGATATCATTAGAGTAGCAGATGATTTTGGACGGTAGTACTAGCTTGTTCTTCTGTGTAATTCTTCGGGTGTAATATTTTGTGAATCTGCTAAAAAAGCCATGTGTTCACCTATAACGTCTGAATGTGCTTGAACCTGCTCAGCATAAGTTAGACCTGGAGGACAAAAGTCTTGGCAAAATTGATTAAAAGACACTGATCCAGGGTGTACTGATGATGAACCATTTGTTTCACTAACACCTTCTGTTGGGGTTGGTGCAACGATCATATCTAGCCATGGATTACTGTAAGAAGTACCGACATCACCAATATTAAATTTTCCCAACATATTAACTCCTTTTAGCGGCTTATTATAAGATATATTTTATCATATTATTTATATATTAAGTATTTCAGATCAAGAATAAATCAATAATGATGTTTTTAGAGTTACAATATATATATGGTACGGAAAGTAATTGTTGCACGAGAGTTAAACACTTCTACAGACAGATATGTTTCAAACTTGCTTATTTATTTGAAGAAAATAGATATAATTAACAATTATTTAATATTCCTTATTCAATCAGATTTAAAAACATGGAAACTGTAAAACAAAAATTTCAAAAAAAAA
>CAYQBK010000032.1:0-1855 GCA_964415715.1 uncultured Candidatus Saccharibacteria bacterium | reverse complement strand
TGCTATTGCCGATCTATGGCTTAGCTGGCAAAAATTTGGCCGGGTAGTATGCCAATTCCAGGCACAAAAACTGTCTTTATTGAGGCGATGAATTGATGAGATAAAAATATGTTTTTTATTATGAAGCATATCCATAGATATGTTGAGTAATATAAACTTATCTTTAGCCTTCAAGTCGCGTATCAAAATGCAGTTTTTGTATTGGAGTTGGTATGTACTAAAAAAAGCTTGTGTTTATATTATGACCATAGTATTATTCATTAGTACATATTAATAAACAGTGGGCAATTGCCCACCAGAAAGGGCACCACAAATGCTTAAAAAATCAAATCAAAAAGGCTTCACCATCATCGAAGTTCTAATAGTACTGGCAATAGCTGGACTTATAATGCTTGTAGTATTCTTAGCCGTACCAGCATTACAGCGCAATCAAAGGAACAATGCTAGAAAAGCTGAAGCTTCAAGAATTTCTGCTTTAGTTGGGGAATGTCTTTCAAATAAGAATGGTAATACCGCTCAATGTGATAGTCCTAGTGAGCTTGGCTTCACAGAAACATCAGGTGTAGGGGCTTTGCCAACCACAGAGTATAAGGAGTTATCAAAAATAAAAACTTATGCCAGTTCGGCTGATGCTGCGAAAGACCAAGTAACCTATGCCTTTAATAAACAATGTTCTACTACGGGCGATGATTTTGGTCCCGCAACATCTAGTCGTCAGTATGCAGTGGCCTATAAATTTGAATCTGGCAGCGCAGAAGTTTGGTCTTGTATAAACGGTTAATATACTAAGAGAGACCTCCTAAAATGTTAAGACATCGTCTAAGAGGATGAACTTCTTAAAAATTTAAAATATTGCATAATATGATCTAACTTAACTATTATGTCAATAACTATGCAAAAAGATATCCTAAAAGGTGACTATCGCACACAAACCCGCGTAGTCAACCCCAGGGATATCTTTTTTGTTACTACCACCCATTTTAGGAGGACGGACCTCCTAAATCTAATTGGTTAAAACATAAAGTTGCGGAGGTCCGTCCTCCGCAACAGTAAAAACATTGCATAATATATAGTGCCTGAGTATAATTAACAATATGCCAAGCAGGAATATTATTAAAATTGATATCCCAGATAGTTACTACCATATATATGCAAGGGGAGTGTCAAAATCCGTTATATATCGCGACCCAGATGACAAGGTCGTTTTTTTAAATTTATTAAAGAGATATCTATCTGCAAATCAGGTATTTGATAAAAAGAAATTTCTATACCCAAACTATTCAATGGATATTGAACTATTAGCGTTCTGTTTGATGGATAATCATTTTCATATGCTCATATATCAACACGCCGACGGCTCAATGTCTGGTTTTATGAAAAGTCTACTCACTAGTTATAGCCTATATTTCAATAAAAAATACAATCGCACTGGTCCGCTTTTTGAATCGCGTTATAAGGCTTCGAACATTGATAGCGATAATTATCTTCATCATATTAGCAGATATATTCATCTTAATCCTAAAGATTGGCGCAACTATTCATTTTCTAGTCTTCCATATTATATTAGTGGTCATCAATCTGATTGGGTTAAGCCTAAAAAAATTTTAGATTTGTTTGATACCCAAAAAGAGTACGAAGATTTTGTAGCAGACTACGAGGACAATAAAGCCATGATAGATGAGCTCAAACATGAACTAGCTAGTTTGTAAAAACATACTATACAATATAACTATCTTTGCGGAGGACGGACCTCCGCAAAGTGGTTATGGTTTATAATTTATGTATATGGATATAATAAAAATTGTTTTTGTAGGTATATTGGGTTTGTTGTTGGGTAGTTTCGTAAATGCATGGG
>CAYQBK010000031.1:0-8343 GCA_964415715.1 uncultured Candidatus Saccharibacteria bacterium | reverse complement strand
ATAATATTTTTAGTTTCGTTGGTGTTTGGAAAAATGATTTCTGAGTTTGCTATAAAACCAACTGACTCTATAGCAAGAGCCATATTAATTGCTAGTGGAAATGAATTAAATGTTGTAGCACCCACTAATAAAAGCTTACCCACGCCAACTCGTGAATTCATTTCGGATTTACTAAAGAAGATTTATAGTTCTTCCACCATTGACAAAACTGATCAAACGAATGGTGAATTATCAAGATATCGAACCATTAGTAATACGCTACCCATCCCAATAATCGCACTAGACAACAATCAAAATATTACATTTGCTAATGAAGCAGCCTTAAACTATGCTGAACTGCCAGCCAACGAAGTAATAGACAAAAAATTTTATGATACGTTTAATATTTCATTTTCAACTGAAAAAACACTTGAAAACTGGCTTCAAGACATACAATACAAATCAGTAACAGCCAGCAACACATGGCAAAGAGTTCAGCTTACTTTATCAGATAACAAGCATAGGTTGTTTGATCTGATAGCCCACTACAGCCAAGATGATCCAAATGGTGTTGAAACTATTGTTGCTATGTATGACCGGACTAGCTTGTATGAGCATAGCGATCACGATCTTACGTTTGTAGCCCTGGCGGTCCATGAACTACGTACACCAGTGACTGTATTGAGGGGTTATATCGAACTATTTGAAGATGAACTGGCTGATAAATTAGATAGTGAACAGAAGGCATTTATGCACAATATGAGCGCCAATGCCCAACAACTCACCTTGTTTGTATCAAATATCTTAAACGTTACGCGGATTGAAGAAAACTCGTTCATGGTCCAGCTCAAAGAGGAAGACTGGGCAAATGTTTTAAAACAAACCTGCAAAGATATGGATCTCCGAGCAAATGTTAAAGGCAAAAAAATAGTAGTCCATATAGCAGATAATATGCCAAAAGTTGCAGTCGATAGAGTAAGTATCTATGAAGTGATCAGCAATCTGGTAGAAAACGCTATCAAATACACTCACACCGATGAAAATATTGTAATCGATTCATATCTAAAAGACGGCCAGGTTGTTACAACCGTTACCGACAAAGGAGTTGGCATACCAGAAAATACAATGATACATATTTTCGACAAGTTCTACCGATCTCATTCCAGCAAAAATAGCGTTGGTGGCACTGGGCTAGGTTTATATTTATCAAAAGCAATCGTGACTGCTCATGGTGGCGATATATGGGTCAAAAGTAAAGAGGGCAAGGGAAGTACATTTGGATTTAGCCTACAACTATATAACAACATCAAAGATGATATAAATATGCAAGCCGATGGTGGCATAGTACGCGGAGCACATGGTTGGATAAAAAATCATACATTATATAGGAGGTAACATGGATAAGAAAAAAACACGAATATTATGCATAGAAGACGAAAATTTTATAAGTGAATTATATGCAAGATCACTTCGGAGGGCTGGATACGAAGTTAACACTATACTGAGTGGTATAGATGGCCTCAGAGCAGCCAAAACAGGTGACTACGACGTAATAATGTTGGACCTAATGATACCAGGTATAACTGGTTTTGAGGTACTTCGAACGTTGCGGGCCGAATGCCCAGATCTAAAATCTAAGATACTAATAACGACCAATCTAGACCAAGACAGCGAATCACGTGAAGAAATAGAACAGATGGCGGATGGATATCTCATAAAAGCTGAGTTCACTCCAAGACAGTTAGTAAATATCATAAATGACATAGTCGACGGTAAAGCGCCAAGCGATAACTATTCTAGTTATAGCGAATAGCACATGAAGAACCTGTTTTCTCATAATTCACCATTTAGAATTTTTGTTTTTAGTGCAATATTTTCACTTTTTATTCTACTAGCCACTGCTGGTAAATTGGGCGCATCGTCTTTATCTATATTATTGGTACTTATAATTATCGAGATAACTTTTAGCTTTGAAAATGCAATAATAAATGCCAAAGTTCTAACAACATTAAATAAGTTTTGGCAAACAATGTTTCTAACGGTTGGTATTATTATTGCTATATTTGGCATGAGGATAGTATTTCCAATAATAATTGTCAGTGTCACATCAAATCTGGGCTGGAAACAAGTTCTAGATCTAGCCCTCAACAATCCGGCTACTTATTCGGAATATCTGGATAATGCTTACCCGCTTATTGCTGGGTTTGGTGGAGCATTTTTAACAATGCTCGGGTTACATTTCTTTTTAGATAACAATAAAAAAATCCACTGGATACGTAGTCTAGAAAAAAGCCTAAACAAACTTTCAGGCAACTGGATGCCAGCAATATTGACAGCAACTATTGTATTTATCGTGTCGCAAATGCCAGCAAACACGCATTCGAAAGAAACAATCACATCAGGTGCAGTCGGTATAGTTACATTTATATTCATACACGGCCTGTCGGAATATTTTGGTAAGATCCAGCAAAAAAACAATATAAAGCGAGGTAGCGCTAAGATTTCTGGTTTTGCAGGCTTGTTAACATTTATGTATTTGGAGCTTTTGGACGCTAGTTTTAGCTTAGACGGCGTCATAGGAGCATTTGCCATAACCAATCAGGTCATACTCATAGCTGCTGGTTTAGGTATCGGTGCAATATGGGTTAGATCAATGACAGTCTACATGGTTAGAAATGGCACGCTGAAAGATTATATCTACCTAGAGCATGGCGCACACTATACTGTTTTGGTTCTAGCCGCCACTATGTTCTTGAGTGAACTGTATCACATACCAGAAGCTATAGCAGGTTTTGCTGGCATATTACTTATAGTTAGTTCTATATATCAGTCGCGACGAGTTACGGCTTAGTAGCACCTGATGTATTGATGATATTTAAAATTTTTTCAATAAATGGGCTTAATATTGGCACACTGTTAAACTGTGTTAATATCCATATCAGCAAGGCTACAACAATAGTACCACCAATAAATATACCTAGGCCATACAATATGCCCTTCAAAAAACTATAGGTTAAAAATCTTTTTTTGCTAGCATAACTACTGGCGACAATATCTTCCATCATTCGGCCTATCTGCTCGTATTGGGTAGGTGATAGTTGTTTCGTTGTTTGCTTTATTTTTGATCTTTTCATCATGAATACATTGTAATTTCTTTAACTCCATTTACCAAATATTTGTTTAATATTGTATTATTTGGGTTTTATTGTATTATTACAATATGAAGAGCTTTATGGCATTACGCAAAACCTCAGCTTTATCTGATAGAGAGGTATCAGTAGATATATCAAAAGAAGAAAAATATATTTTAGCCGATCGAAATATATCAGGTAAACTAGGGATTTTGGGTAAGCCCAGTATGGGCGAGCGGTATGGGCAAAGTCGATCAACCAAGGTTGGGTATTTTATGGCCGGGTCATCGGCCCCACGAAGTTTTCAGCGATCGCTCATGCCACGCGATACTACCGATCAGGGACTAGTTACTGGTCTAACTGCGGCATTATCATTTGTTATAGGAGCCATCGCCCAGGACTCTATCGAAACAATTGCCAACAATATCGCCGACAATAAATCACATCGTGACAAACGAACGTTTGTTGATAGTGACAAAAATTCACTACTATTAAGCGCTGGGGCCCTAGTTGCTGGACTGGCTATCCAGCGACTATTTAGTAAACGCTCGGATGAATCTATGGTCAATGCCAGTATCCGAACTAGTGGGCATGTGCTAAGTAGGGTGGGGATATTTGGTATCATGAGTCAAGCCCTTGAACAACTAGCAAAAAAAGCATCACACAACAAACCCAAGCTTGAAGCCGATTTGGTCAACTCGCTAATAGTACCAGTCGGAGCATTGATAGCTGTGTTAGCAGATCGAATCGTCTACCATGGCAAGTTAGATAAAGATGATGGAAACGCAAATATTCACACAGTCAAATCAGTAGCGATTGGAACCGGCGTCGTCAGTTCGCTAGCGGGTATATCCATAGTCGAAAGAAAATCTGCTCATATACTCAACAATTTGATAAACAAACATATGCCAGTTTTAGCAAATTCATGGTTGCCAGCAGGGCATATTATTAGCCTAAGCACAATGGTTGGCGGTATATATTACGCGATGAGTAAATATTACAAAAAGTTAGAACAAGGAGCAGGCAAGTTTGACACTAATTTTAAACATGTCCCCAAAAATCGATATGTAAGTGGATGTATAGGCAGCAAAGTCCAATGGAATACTCTATCAGTAGAAGGTCGACGACATATCGGAACTCGTCTTAGTGCACATGATATAGAAAAAGTAACCAAGCAAAAATCTACCGAACCTATTCGGATATACATCGGCTTGGATAGTGGCGAAAATGAAACAGAACGAGTAAAGTTGGCGTTGGCAGAGCTAAATCGAACTAAAGCATATGATAAAGAGTATTTAGTAATAATATCTCCGACCGGCAGTGGGTATGTTAACTATGTCATGAGTGATACTGTCGAATATATGAGCCATGGCAACTGCGCCCAAGTAACTATGCAATATTCCAAACGCCCATCGCCACTATCTCTCGACCGCCGTGATGAAGGCCACTTACAATACCGCATGCTAATAAACGGCATAAAGAAACAACTCCAAGATATTCCAGTCATAAAACGACCTAAAGTTATATTGTTTGGCGAAAGTCTTGGGGCATGGACAAGTCAAGATGCATTTATGTACGAGGGCACTGACGGGTTCGAGGCTAGCCACATAGATAAAGCACTATGGATAGGTACACCAGCCGAAAGCAAATGGAAAGACCGTGCACTATCACAAAGTGCCCTCAATAACGAAAAGGGTACCATTGGCGTATTTAATAGTCATGATGAATATCAGGCTTTGAACAACTACGATAAAAATAAGTTGAAATATTTTATGGTCACACACTACAATGACCCAGTAGCAAGATTCTCACCAAAATTACTAATACAAGCCCCCGACTGGCTTACGATAGACAGTCAGCGTCCACCAACAATACCCAAAAGCAATCTATTTCGCGTACCCGGTACTTTTGTGCAAACATTAGTTGATATGAAAAATGCGCTCAAACCAATACCAGGACAGTTTGTGGCGACTGGTCATGACTACAGGGGTGATCTCGCACCATTTATTAGAGATATTTTTGATTTTAAAATATCTAACAATGAATATAATGATATTCTATATGCTTTAAAAGCAAATGATAAAAAACGAGCCCAAGAAATCTAATAACCTCAACATAACAACACCTGTAAATATAGTTAGGTTGCTTGTTTCGAGCTAGGGTTGCTATGTTGCACTTCTTTTAAAAATTTTCGAACAAGTTTGGAACTTAACCCTAATACCGTATCATAATCGCCTACAATCTCATCCACTAATAAACCATTCATATCCTGGACACCAATACTGCCAGCCTTGTCCATAGGTAGACCACTGGCCACATACATTGCTATCTCATCATCAGTAAGATTTTTAATTTTTAGCTCTGCGGTATCAACACCAACCAACTGTATATTAAGAGCAACACAAGACACTGCAACAGATGTTGTGACAACACAAGTTTTACCACGTAAATTTTTTAGCATATTAGTTGCATCGGCATTATCTACTGGCTTACCTAGCTGACGATCACCCAATGAAACAATTGTATCAGAACCTATTACAACTGCCTGTGGGTATCTGCTGGCAACCTCTTGAGCTTTTCCCAAGCCCAACTCTATAGCAACATCAGTAGCAGACCTACTATCGTCTAAGACTTCCTCATATTCACTTGGCACTATATCAAAAGCAATGCCAATACTGTTCATTATTTCTATCCGCCTGGGGGGGGCGACTGGCTAGCTAATATTATTTGACGTTGCATATGCCAGTATTATACTCTACTTACGTAAAATCCCTGGCTCATTTGAACTTTTTCGTCCGGACACAACCAGTTTTTCTGCTGTCAATGTACCTACGGGCACCTCTCCGTCAGATAAAATCGGTTTTAACTCGTCCAAATCTAGCTCAGAACAATCCGGTTTTCCAGCGTAAGTCGAGTATATCAACAATAGGGCCCACACATAAACATAAGTGCTATAATTATTTATATGTCAAAATTGGCGAATCTAAACTACAAAAATCATAAAAACAACGAACCAATATGGCATATTCAGCTATCAATATTAATAATAATTGTTTTACAGTTGGTTGTAGACACAAAACTGGGCTTTTCATTTAAATATGCTTTTATATTGATCGAAACGCTATTGTTTCTATCGCTAACATTAGTTTCACTTAGTTCAGCCATACTACAAATAAGACGAACATTAGCTATAGCTCTCATCGCACTAATAACGGCCTGCAATATATTTTCGCTAACACTAGTAACTATGTCACTTTTTGATATGTCGTCACATGCTGTTGCTGGTAAAGACCTACTTATATCAGCAAGTGCAATATACATATCAAACATTTTAGTATTTGCTATATGGTATTGGGAAATGGAGTATAGGGCATCAGAAACACCGCAAGATTTTTTATTTGCCAATGAAAATGCTCCCGAACATACAGGATTACACAAAACAGGCTGGCAGCCAGTATTTTTTGATTACCTATATCTGTCTGTTACAAACTCTACTGCTTTTAGTCCAACTGACACACTACCTCTAACCCATAGAGCCAAAGCGCTTATGACAGTGCAGTCATTGATATCATTGATTATTATCGTGTTGGTGACAGCTCGCGCAGTAAACATATTAGCTGGCTAAATTCAAATCTAAAGTTTTATTTATTTGCATTTTATTCACAAAATATTTATCATGCGATGCTAATATCATTGCTCCTTTATATAAAGCCAAAGCAGATTCTATTTGTTCACGAGTTGAAATATCTAAATAGTTAGTTGGCTCATCTAGAACTAGTAGTTGATGTTTTGATAATAGTAGCTTAGTAAAGCCTAGTTTAGCTATCTGTCCACGCGACAATTCACTTGGTTTTTTGATAATATCTGCCTGGCTTAGTCCTAGCGCCCGAGCATGACGGTAAATATTGGTTCACTTGCATCAATCTGTCTAAGATTTTCTAAACCAGATATATCGTATATGATGCAAAATTTTTCGAATTTTACATAGAAGATATAGCAATCCCAATACAAAAACTGTTTTTTTGAAGTAATGAATTGATGAGATAAAAATGCAGTTTTTGCGTTAGGGTTACTATAAGTTAGAATATTAATATGCGTTTATCTGATTTTGGTGAAAAAATATCTGGTGAAGCTGGAATATTAGAGCTCATGAATGATCTGGGCTCGGCACTTGACGGCCGGCCACCAATAGCAATGTTTGGTGGTGGCAACCCGGCTCAAATACCAGCTATTAGCCAGGCATTTTACAAATCTTTGCAAGATATTTTGGCCGACGAAGACAAGGCATCGTCAATGCTAGGCAACTACGATACACCCCAGGGAAATGCTGACTTTATAAGGGTGGTGGCAGATTTTTTCAACAGACACTATAGCCTGAATATTAGCGAAGAAAACATTGCCGTAACACCTGGTAGTCAAAATGGCTATTTTATGCTTTTCAACCTACTGGCTGGCAAAGCAGGGAATAAAAACAAAAAAATACTGTTCCCAATAGTGCCAGAATATATTGGCTATGCCGACCAGGGACTAGAGCCTGACATGTTTGATTCTAGGCGGCCAATTATTCAAAAAATCAACCAACACGAATTTAAATATCACGTTGATTTTGATGCACTAAATATAGCTGACAACATAGCAGCAGTTAGCTTGTCGCGACCAACTAACCCAAGTGGGAACGTTATTAGTAATGCTGAACTAAAAAAATTATACAGTCTAACAAATAAGTTGAACATACCGCTAATAATCGACAATGCTTATGGGCTACCTTTTCCTGGTGTTATAACCGATGAAGCAAAGCTACTCTGGGGTGATAATATAGTACTATCGTTTAGCTTATCGAAAATCGGCTTACCATCGTCACGTGTAGGAATATTTATAGGGCCACCAAAGCTAATGAAAGCCTTAGCGAGTGCCAATGCCATCATTAGCCTGGCTAGTCCAAGTATCGGCCAATATATTGCAACACCACTTATCGAAACCGACGAAATGCTAAAGCTGAGTCACAAATATATAAAACCATATTATGCGGATAGGCAACAAAAAATGCTACAACTCATAAACAAGCATTTTCCAGCGCATTTACCATGGAGACTACATAGCTACGAAGGATCATATTTTTTATGGCTATGGTGCGATGACTCAAACCAAACAAGCAAACAAATGTATAACTGGTTGAAAGACAAGGGCATTTTAGTGGTGCCGGGTGAATATTTCTTTCATGGCCAAGATAGTG
>CAYQBK010000030.1:0-14757 GCA_964415715.1 uncultured Candidatus Saccharibacteria bacterium | reverse complement strand
AAATGGTTGCTAGTTCGGCATTATCTCCACGTCTTGTACCTGATTTAACAATGCGTAAATGTCCCGAGCTGCGTGTAGTTGAATTTAGCTTGGGGCCAATTTCATCAACTAGCTTGTGAGCACTTTCTATGTTGGCCATTTTCGCTATGACCTGTCGCCTATTATGCAAACCACCGGCTTTGGCTTTAGTTATTAACTTTTCAAAATATGGTCGTAGTTCTTTGGCTTTTGGAACGGTAGTGGTTATCTTTTCATTTAGGGCAAGATTACTAGCTAAGCCTTTGATCAACGCTCGGCGTTGATCACGCTCCCGACCAAACTTTCGTCCTTTATATCCGTGTCTATGCATAATTTACAGCTCCAACTCCGATAACTTGTCTTTGACCTCGTCGAGTGCTTTTTGGCCAAAACCTTTTAGGTCACGTAGTTCAGCATCACTAAGACTAAATAGATCTTTTAGCGAGTGAATGTCGTTGTTTATTAGCGCATTGGTTGTTCGAGCACTAAGATTGAGGTCTTCGATGGCTACTTTTAACTCAGCTGGCTCATCTTCCTCTTCGCTGAAGGATGGAGCAACTGTTTTGCTGGCTGGTGCAGCCTCAACACGGGTTTGACCAGCTAAAGCTGTGTATTGATTAACCAATATCGCTGCCGCTTCCTCAAAGGCGTCTTTAGGGCTGAGTGAACCATCGGTATCGATAGTTATTATCAACTTATCCAAATCTGTAATTTGTCCGACACGTGTATCTTCAACTTTGTATCTAACTCTAAGAACTGGGCTAAAGATTGTGTCGATAGCTATCATGTCACTTGGTTTTTTCTTTGCACCTTCTTCAACTGTTCGGTAACCGCGACCGTTTTCAACAACTAGGTCCATTACCATATTTGTTTTTGCATCATCAGCAGTAGCAATTACTAGATCAGGGTTCACAACCTCAACATCGGCATTGAGTTGAATATCTTTGGCTGTAATCTGTCCTTTGCCCTTAAATTCTAAACGAAGTAGTTGGGGTTCTTCGGCAAATACTCGGAAGCGTATTTGTTTGAGCTTTAGCATAATATCTACAACATCTTCTCGTATTCCAGGAACTGTTGTAAATTCATGTGTAACACCCTCTATCTTGAAAGCAGTAATACCGGCACCGGCAACACTTGACAACAATACTCTTCGCATAGAATTGCCAAGTGTCATTCCATATCCTGTATGCAGGGGCTCAATTGTAAAGGTAGCGCTAACTTCACTATGCTCGTCAATATTTGTTAGTGATGGTGTATGAATCTTTGACATCTATATTCTTTCCTCTCTTAACGTGAGTAATACTCAACTATTAGCTGTTCATTTATATCTGGTTCGGCTTCCTCACGTGAGGGTACGCCGGTTATAGTTATTTCGAATTTCTTTCGATTGGCTTTTAACCAACTAACAGTTATTTCTGGATTTCCTGTAACATCGTCAAGATTTTTAAAATATTCTGATTTTAGTGATTTTGGTCGAACAGATAATACATCTCCAGATTTAAGTCGGATTGAAGGTATATCTACACGTCGCCCATTTAGTAAAAAATGTCCGTGAGTAACTAGCTGTCTTGCGGAACGTCGACTAGGTGCAAAGCCAGCCCTGTAAACTGCATTGTCAGCTCGGCGTTCTAATAGTTCAAGTAATATAGCACCACTTTGGCCTTCTTTGCGGCTAGCTTCAGACATAAGGTTTGAAAACTGACGTTCTAACAAGCCATATAGCCGTTTAACTTTCTGTTTTTCACGTAGTTGTAATGCGTATTGACTTGCAACACTGCGACGACCCGTGCGACCATGCTGACCAGGTATGGTGCTTCTTTTAACCATATATTTATGAGCCTTTGGATGAAGTGCATAGCCTTCACGACGACTCATTTTGGTGATTGATTGTGTATCTCTTGCCATTGTATATCCTAAATCCTTCGAGCCTTCTTAGGCCGGCAACCGCCGTGAGGAACGCCGGTTACATCTTTAATGCTCTCAACGGCTACTTCTGCGCCCGCAACTGCACGTATTGCAGCTTCGCGACCAAGTCCGATGCCTTTAACATAAACGTCTGCTCGTGAAAAACCATGTAGCTGTTTGGCCGCTACTATGGCTTTTTCAGCTGCAATCTGCGCAGCATAGGCAGTGCCTTTTTTGCTACCACGGAATCCGCATCCACCTGCGCTAGCTGCTGTTAGTAGACCACCACTCTTGTCAGTAACGGAGATAATTGTATTGTTAAATGTCGCCAAAATGTGAACCTCTCCGTAGGGTACACTTCTTTTAGATTTCTTCTTCTTGGCGGCAGTAGTAAGTTCAGCCATATATACTATAAATCCTACGTCTTAGCCGGCGCCTTTTGTTTGGTTCCGCCGACAGTTAATTTTTTACCTCGCCTTGTTCTTGCATTTGTCTTGGTTCGCTGTCCGCGACTTGGCAAGTTTGCTTGATGTCGCATACCACGATAAGCCCTAATCTCCTTAAGACGTTTGATATTTGCGACAACCTGCCTTTGCAACTCGCCTTCGACATCAATATCGTTATTGATAGTTTCTTGTATCCTTCGAGTTTCTTCATCGGTAAGGTTTTTAACCCTAGTAGTTGGTTCAACCTTGGCTTTTGCCAAGATATCGTAAGAAGTTTTTGGGCCAATACCATAAACATAAGTTAAAGATACCCAAATTTGTTTCTCTGCTGGAATAGTTACTCCACTAATTCTGGCCATATTTAACCCTGCCTTTGCTTGTGCTTAGGTTTTTTCTTGTTAATAACGTAAAGGCGTCCTTTACGGCGCACCAGAATATCATCTGGGCTAATCTTTTTTACGCTCGCACGCACTTTCATGCGGATCATCAGTCCTTGATGCTGTGGTGTTACACTGCGTTAAATTAATATTAGGATTTGCGATAGGTTATCCGACCCTTCGTAAGATCGTAAGGCGTCAACTCAACCGTAACGCTATCACCGGGAACGATACGTATATAATGTTTACGCATTTTGCCGGCAACATGAGCTATAATCCTATGTCCATTTTCTAATTCAACCACAAATTGAGTTCCCGGAAGGGTCTCAATAATAACTCCGTTGAGTTCGATGACTTCTTTAGTATTGGACATAAGCTACAACAATATAAAATTTTACTACACTTTATGGATAAATGCAAAGTATTTTATTAATTTCTGATTTTGACTAGGCAGTCGCCCGTCTGCGTCGAAAATTGAGTCGTTTTTTAGGACCTTTTTTATCTGAATCGATATTGATAGTATAGTCGTCATACGTCACCATAAGGGCTCGCGATTCAATCTGTCGTAAGGTTTCTAGTGTTACTGATACTAGGATAAGCACACTAGTACCACCAATAGCGATTTGGTCCGTCTTTAGCAATGCTTGACCGAATATTGGCATGATAGCCAATATCGCCAATGCTAAAGCTCCAAAAAGTGTCAGCCTATTGACAACACGTGTTAGATATTTTTCGGTTTGAAGCCCTGGCCTAACACCATCAATAAAGCCACCTTGTTTTTGTAGGTTTTCAGCAATTTCTTTAGAGTTGAAAACAACACTTGTATAAAAGAAAGTAAACATAAAAACCAAGCCAAAATAAACTATCGGATATATCCATGCCGTCCAATGTCCACTGGAAAGAGTCTGGGAGGTTGGGGTGGCAAACCAGGTTGTTAGATTTTCGCCTAGTTTTTGAAATTTGTCACCTCCGCTTTGTGTCAAGAGTTTGCCGATAAATTCTGGTAGTGATAAAAATGCCAAGGCAAATATAATAGGGACAACGCCAGCGGTAATAAGCCTAATCGGGAGAACTGTGGTTACACCTCCATAAACGCGGTTACCCTGCAAGCGTTTAGCATAATTGATAGTTATTTTGCGTTGGGCTTCATTTAGGTAAACCACAAACAAGGTTGTTAATATTGTAGCTCCAGCAATAGCCAATGTAATCCATAGAGCGTTACTGTTTATAGGTAAATTAAAATGGCCAAAAATCTTAAAATGCGTGTCCTTGGCGATGACTGAACTAATGAGACCACCGATAATACTTGGCAGCCTTGAAACAATACCAATAGTAATGATAAGTGATATACCGTTACCAATACCTTCTTCTGTTATGAGCTCTCCGAGCCACATAAGTAGCATAGATGCCCCAGTCAATGCGGCGACCATTAGTGCCCACTGACCAAGAGAAGCGTGTGAAACGATATCACCTAAGCCACCTGCACCCTGTGCGTACTGGCGAACCAAAAATATTGTACCAACGGACTGAATCATAGCGAGGGGTAAGGTGATAATACGAGTCCATTGCTGTATTTTTTTGCGGCCATATTCACCTTCTTTGTTAAGCTTTTCTAGCTTTGGGATGGCTTTTGTTAGTAACTGCATTATGATGCTGGCATTAATATATGGGCCTAAACCAACTAGCATTATAGAAAAATTAGCCAATGCACCACCGCTAAGAATATTTAGAAAACCAAGAAAGTTATTGCCATTTGTTTGTGATAAAACGTTTTCCAAAATTTGTTTTAGTTGAGCAGGCTCGGCAAGTGGTATTGGTATGTGAGCTAAAAATCTGAATATTATTAACATACCAAGCACTGCAAAAATTCGTTTTCGCATATCAGCACTTTTAAATGATCTACCTATTATTTTCCAATTCATAACGTTTTCTTTTAACAGTCCCTTTTAGATTAAACTTATTTAGTTTACTAAATTGTAACATATTGACAATATATAAAATGTCGTATTTGTTGCAACTATCAAAATAGTAATTTTTTACCACTGTTGTGATCGTCTATAATTTGCGGTAAAGAAGTCAGACTATCTAAAATACAGATTGCTCCAGCTTTGATTAATTCTGCTGGAGTCCCAAAACCATGAGACATGCCAATAGCATACACTCCAGCAGCTTTGGCTGCCTTCATATCTACAGGATGATCGCCGAGAATAATTGTTTCATGCTTATCTATATGCAGTAATTTTAGTAATTTTGATATTCCTTCAGGATCAGGCTTTGTTTTTTGCACATCGTGACAGGCTACAACTTCAAAGTTCGGTATACTGTACACCGCTTTCGCTCGCGACAGAAAGGCTTGTAACCTTTCACTACTAGAAAATCATCATTTTTATACAGATCAACATATCCTAAAACAGGTAAATTAATTCCTTACTGTCGAACTATCATGCGTTGATCTCCACTAGTAAAAATTCCTAAGCTAATATTTTTTTGACCCAACCATGTAAAAAACTCTGTTAAACCATGATATGGGTAAACATAGAGTGGCTCAATACGATCCTGGACTGGCGCAAGCCTCTTATCTAGATCATCAAAATTAATTTTCGCTATTTGATGCTGATGTGATTTACCATAGAGTAGTTTTATTGTTTTTTCTAGAGTTTCTCGCGTACTGCCACCAACTGACTTGTTTATAAAGCTTTCAGGTATAGGACACTCAGGTATGTCAGATCTAGAAATGCCGATCCCTAACAAATACTCTACTGCTACCTCGTATTGACCATGCCGTATCAAATATAGAGTATTCAATATCGTACCATCTGAGTCGCTGATTATGGCTTTGATCATTATTTGATGTTAACAGAAGCTAGAAAAATATAAAAGTTATGTTTGCATTTTGTAGTTTTATGTTATAGTTAGGGTGTTACATGCTGCCGTGTCAACATTATTAAGTAAATAAACGTTCTATGAGGGGCAGCTATACGGTTCGCCATATACCTCTAGTCAAAATAAGCAGGAGCTATATGGCAACTAAGCTATTTGTAGGGGGGCTCCCCTACTCAGTTAATGACGCAGAACTCGAAGCCGCATTCGCGGTTGTAGGTACTGTTGTGTCAGCAAAAGTAATAACCGACCGCGAAAGTGGCCGAAGCAAAGGTTTCGGATTTGTTGAGATGTCAACAGAGGATGAAGCTAAGGCAGCAGTAGAGCAGCTAAATGGCAGTGATATGGGTGGACGCTCTATTTCTGTTAGTGAAGCCCGACCAAAAGAAGAAGGCGGCCGACGTGACTTTAGTGGAAACCGAAGTAGTGGTAGCAATAGTGGCGGAAGTTTTCGTCAACGTGAAAACCGTTACTAGGTTATAAATCACATATAAAAAAGTCCCATTAATCTTGGGACTTTTTTATATTGTTAATAAATTATTTATTGCTTGTTTTGGTTTCGGATTTGTCGCTTGTCCGGCCTATTTGTGGCACTTGCCTAAAGCTTCCGCCCGCTTTCTGGATAGCTTCAATAGCTGATACGCTAGCACCCTGCAATGAAACTTCAACCTTAGCCTCAAGCTTACCTTTTGTCACCAATTTGGCTCGTCCGTGAGCTGTACTTAGTAGCCCCGCATCAAACAAAACATAATTATCAACATTGCCTTTAAATGCGTTTAGTTGACCCGTATATATGTTCTCAGCTTTTGGAGTTTTACTAGTAAAACCACGTAACTTTGGAGCTCGCATCATAATAGGTGTTTGGCCACCTTCAAACCCTGGGCGTCGTTTTCCACCAGTTCTAGAACTTTGACCCTTTGTGCCACGGCCAGCTGTTTTACCCTGACCAGCGCTTATACCACGACCTACGCGTTTTGACTGTTTATTGCTCGATGTATTTAGGTTATGAAATTGCATTATTTAGTCTCCTTTTTTACAGAAGCTTTTTTTGCAGAGTTCTTTTTAACTTCAGGCTTAGTTGTCACCCAATTGGTTCTTGGCACTAATGCGAGCAATGCTTCCAGTGTAGCGTATGCCGTATTGACCTTGTTAGAAGAGCCGAGTGATTTGGATAGGGCATTTTTTGCACCTGCTACTTCTAAGATCGTTCGAACTACACCACCTGCGATAAGTCCAGTACCAGGTGATGCTGGCTTGATTAGAATATTTGCTCCACCAACCTTTGCCTGTACTTCATGTGGTAGGCTACCATATTTGTTAAAGTTGATGGTAAACATTTCTTTTTTAGCCACATCAAAAGCTTTGGTGACAGCTGTAGTAACATCTGCACCTTTTGCAATACCGATACCTATCTTGCCCTTTTTGTCTCCAACTACTACAAGAACACGGAAACGAAAACGTCGTCCACCTTTAACTACACGAGCAACACGATCGACGTTCATTACTCTTTCGTCAAAAAGTTTTTCTTCTTTGGGTTGGTCACGGCTGTCTCTTCTTTTATTATCCATAATTAAAACTCCAAACCTTCTGCACGTGCTGCATCTGCAAGAGCTTTTATTCGCCCATGATACAATCGTCCGTTGCGATCAAACACTACTTTACTTATCTTTTCTTTTTTAGCTTTTTTAGCTATTAGACTACCGATAGCAACCGCTTTGTCGGTCATCGTTCCTGGCATTTTTTGCCCAACCGTTGTAGCACTGACAAGAGTAGCAGACTCCTGGTCATTAATAATTTGTGCACTTATGTGCATATTGCTAATTGTTACTGTTAGTCGTGGACGTTCAGCAGTACCGGATACAGTAGAACGGACACGATTTTTTCGTAGTTTAGTATTTAGTGATTTTTTGACTAATTTGTTCATACTAATCCTTACCTGACTTTCCGCTCTTACGTAGTATTCGCTCATCTGAATACTTTATACCCTTGCCTTTGTATGGTTCAGGCTTTTTGAACGACCTGATTTCTGCCGCAACTTGTCCAACTTGTTGCTTGCTGATACCAGAAACAATTATATTATTTGCTTCAACAACAACATTTACTTCGGCTGGCGGTTGAAAATATATGTCATGACTAAAACCTAGTGACATTTTAAGTTTACTGCCTTCCATGACAGCTCTATAACCAACACCGTTGATTTCAAGCTTTTTCTCAAAGCCCTTGGTAACACCAATAATCATATTGTTTACTAATGCCCGTACTAAACCGTGTTTGGCACGGTGTTCACGCTCATCTGATGCACGAACTACGGTTAGTTCGCCATCTTTTTGCTCTATGCTAATACCAGGCATTGTGAACTGTTTTAGGGTGCCTTTGGGGCCTGTTACGGTCACAAAGTCATCGTCGACAGTGATTGTCACACCGCTCGGTACTGCGATAGGTAGTTTTCCAACTCGACTCATTATTTAATTCTCCGAATTAAAGATATTTGATTTTCGATTTTAGAATCATGTTTTTGCATATGCGTGCTTATCATGATCTACAATCTACTTTCTAATATCTATTCATTTTAATAAACCTTACAAATTAATTCACCACCTAGACCGGCTTGTTTGGCGCTGGCGCCATCCATAATACCTTTGCTAGTCGAAACAACAACTATACCTCGACCGTATTTGACGGTTGGGATCTTTTTAGCTGGTGCGTACATACGCCTACCGGGTGTGCTTAAGCGTTTGATTTCTGTTATTTTGGCGTTAGTGTTTTCATTATTGATATTAACTATCAATGTTTTAAATCCACCTTCGCCAGTTACCTCGACACTAGTCAAAAAACCTGCATTTGCCAAAACCTCGGCTACGGTTTGTTTGATATTGCTATGAGGCATAGTAACTTGTCTTTTGTTGACAGCTATCGCATTTCGGATACGAGTAAGCATGTCTGCTATTGGGTCTGTAGATACCATATTCTTACTCCTTACTACCAACTGGCCTTAGTTATACCAGGGATTTCTCCCTTTGATGCGTGTTCACGAAACGACAAACGGCACAAGCCAAATTGTCGCATGTAACTACGGGGGCGACCAGTCTCGCTACATCGGTTTTTTAATCGAGTAGGGCTAGAATTGGCAGGTAGCTTTGCAAGACCTTCGCTGTCACCTAATTTCTTCAGTTCGGCACGTTTTGCTGCATATTTGGCGTGCATTTTTCGTCGCTTTATATCGCGGGCTAAAATAGATTTTTTGGCCATATCTTATGCTTTCCTTTCTTTCTCAAACGGCATTCCAAATTTGGAAAGTAGCGCTTTGCTAGCTTCTACTGATTTAGAATTGACGATGACGAAGTTAATTTGCAAACCATGTATAGTAGTTGTTTCTTCAAAACTAAGCTCTGGAAAAACACTCTGGTCTTTTAGGCCAATACTGTAGTTGCCTTGTTTATCAAAGGCTGTGGCTGAAACGCCGCGAAAATCTCGTAATCGAGGTAGCACGATAGTTATGAGCCTATCTGCAAATTCATACATTTTATCACCTCGCAAAGTAACCTTTAAACCAATCACATTACCCTCGCGCAACTTAAAGCTAGCAATATTGTAGCGAGATTTAGTTTCGATGGGTTTCTGCCCGGTAATTTTTTCTAGTGTATTTCTAGCAACTTCGATCAGTTTCTTGTCATCTTTGGCTTTTCCTAAACCAATGTTTATGACAATTTTGTCTAACTTTGGTACATTGCTAATATTTTCTAATTTAAGCTCTTTTTTTAGATCACTTCGGTAGGCACTGATATATTCGTCATGGAAGCGAGTTGTGCTTGCAGTAGTCTTAGTAGCCATTACTTGATCTCCTTCTTAGTATTAGAATATACACGCACTTTGGCACCATCTTTGTCGAGCTTGTAGGCGATACGAGCTGGTTTTTTAGATGTTGGTTCAACAATACCAACTTTGGCTACCCAAATAGGTTTAGTTACATCGATTATTCCACCCTGAGGATATTTACTGCTTGGTTTAACATGCTTTTTATAAACATTTATTCCTTCAACCGTAACTTTGTTTTCAGTTGGATGTACTGCAGTTATAACGCCTGTTTTACCTTTTTCTTTACCAGATAACACTGCAACCGTATCACCTTTTTTAACCTAATTTTAAAGATTTGATTAGTCATTATAGTACCTCCGGAGCTAAGCTAATGATTTTGGCATAACCCAAGTCACGAAGTTCGCGAGGAACTGGGCCAAATATACGGGTAGCTTTTGGTAATTTATCTTCGCCGATAATCACCGCTGCGTTGTCATCAAATTTGATAGTCGAGCCGTCAGTTCGTTTGATAGTATCACGAGTACGGACAACTACAGCTTTAACGACCTGCTTTTTCTTAATTGTGCCACTAGGATTGGCATTTTTTACAGTAGCAACAATAATATCACCGATTTTGGCATATCGCCTACGTGTCCCACCTAGCACTCGTATGCAAAGTATCTCCTTGGCACCACTATTATCACAGACTAATAACCTTGATTCTTGTTGGATCATTAGACTACTTCCTCCTCGGACTCGACATGTTTAATATGCGCAGTCTCCAGCACTTTGACCAATACCCAACGTTTGCGGGCAGATATTGGCCGACTTTCAGCAATCTGGACTTTGTCACCTTCGTGAGCAATGTTTTTCTCATCATGAGCCATAAATTTGCTAGTAACCGAATATTGTTTCTTATATATTGGATGTGTTTTTCGAGTCTGCACGGCTACAACAATAGTTTTGTCGGCCTTTGCAGATGACACTATACCTGTGATGGTACGAGCAGCCATACTATTTCTCCTCCTCGCTCTTAGAGCCAAGAGCGGTTAATACCCGTGCAAGCTCACGACGTTTGACAGAGCAAGCACGTACGTTTTGTACTTCGTCACCTATCATTCCACGTTTTAAGCTAACAATTTCGGAACGAAGTTCGATAGCTTTTGTCTGAAGATCTGCCTGTGAAAGGGCATTTATTTCTTTAGACGTCAGTGACTTCGAGGCTGTTTTAGGTTCTGGTTTTTTTGCCTTTGCCATATTACACCTCTCCTTCGCGTTTAATAAACTTAGTTTTTATCGGTAGCTTGTGAGCCGCCAATCGCATAGCTTCACGAGCTATTTCTTCGGTAACACCCTCCATCTCAAATAGAATAGTTCCGGGTTTCACTTTGGCTACAAAAAATTCGGGATTGCCTTTACCACTACCCATTTTTACATCAAGTGGCTTACGGGTAACTGGCGTATGAGGAAAAATTCTAATCCATATTTTTCCACCACGCTTGATATATCTAGTCATAGCTTGCCTGGCAGATTCTATTTGACGTGAAGTGATGCGTTCGTGACCAAGTGATTGAATAGCATATTGGCCATAAGCTATATAGTTACCACTACTAGCTTTACCACGAATTTTACCCTTGAACACCTTGCGGTGTTTCATCTTGTTTGGTAGAAGCATATTAGTTTACCTCCCCTTTGTATATCCAGACCTTAACACCAACTATTCCAGCCAAAGTTTTAGCTCTAGCATACCCATAGTCAATATCAGCCCGCAAAGTATGAAGTGGAACACTGCCTTGTGATTCTTTTTCCCGTCGGGACATTTCTGCACCATTTAGTCGACCAGCCACCTCAACACGAACTCCCTTGGCACCTGATCGCATAGCAGTTCCTGCTGCGCTTTTTATAGCTCGTCTAAATGCAATACGTCGTTCAAGTTGGTTAGCGATATTGTCAGCAACAAGCTTAGCCTGTAACTCTGGCTTCTTTACTTCTTCAATATTTACTCGTACCTGTGAACCATATATGCGTTCTATTGCTGCTTTTAATTCCTGAGCTCCAGAGCCACCACGCCCAATAACAACACCTGCTTTGGCAGTATGTATTGTCACTGTCACAAGGTTTGGAGATCGTTCGATATCAACCAAATTTACAGCTCCACGGGAGCCAACTTTTTTATCTATATAGCGACGCACAGCCAAGTCTTGTGTAAGAGCAGCGGCAAAATCCTTTTTCGGGGAGAACCATTTGCTATGCCAGTTCTTGTTGACCTGGAGACGCATGCTAATAGGATTTACTTTTTGACCCATTATTTAGTCTCCTTCTTTACAGGCTTTGTAGCCTTTTCACTTACTTTTTTGGCAACACGCTGTTCGCCGTCTACTACAACACGTATATGACTTGTTCTTCTCATGAATGGCAAAGCTCGACCCCTGGCAGCTGGTTTAAAACGTTTCAAACGCTGACCTGGGCTGACACTGATTTCAACAATACGTAGTGTACTTGGTTTCATATTGTGATTATGTTCGGCGTTGGCTTTGGCGCTAGCCACAGCTTTTAATACTGGCTCGGCACTACGTCGTGGAGTATGCTCTAGTATAACTAATGCATCGGCAACAGTTCTACCACGAACTAATGCTGCTACAACCCCAACTTTGCGGGGACTCATGCGAACACCTTTGGCAATTGCTTGTACAGGCATTATATACTCCTACTTCTTAGCTAACTTTCCGCCATGTGAGCGGAATTTACGAGTTGGTGAAAACTCACCGAGTTTATGACCAACCATATTTTCAGTAACAAACACAGGTACATGCACTCGACCATTGTGTACCGCTATCGTGTAACCAACCATTTCTGGTGTTATTGTTGATGACCTTGCCCAAGTTTTGATAATAGTCCGGTCATCTTTGCCCAAGGCAGCTACTTTTTTAGCTAGCTTTGGATCAATAAATGGGCCTTTTTTGAGTGAACGACTCATGTATTAACCTCTCCTCTTAGCCTGATGACGGCTCTTAATAATATATTTAGACGTATCTTTACGCCTTCTGGTTTTAAAACCAAGAGTCTTTTGGCCCCAAGGTGTCCTAGGTGCTTTGGCCATTCGGTGACGACCACCGTCACCACCACCATGTGGATGGTCTACAGCATTCATGACTACACCACGAACCGTTGGCCGTTTACCAAGCTTATGGTTTCGACCGGCTTTACCAATTTTTACATTTTGATGTTGGGCGTTGCCAACTATACCTACGTGAGCCATGCACTCGACAGATACCTGTCGGACTTCGCCACTTGGCATTTTAATCTGAGCCCACTCGTCATCTTTGGCGATAAGCTGAGCACCATTACCTGCGCTACGAGCAATCTGGGCACCTTTACCAGGCTGTAGTTCGACAGAATAAATATTTGTACCAACAGCAATATTTTTAAGCGCAAGTCTGTTTCCTGTATCTAGTGCACCTTCGTCACTAGAAACTATTTTGTGTCCAACGCGCAAGCCTTCGGCAGCTATAATGTAGTGATATCGGCCAGCCTGATCTTTAATACGTGCAATACGTGCTGATCGGTTTGGATCGTATTCAATAGCTTCAACAGTCGCTTCGGTGCCAACTGGCAGTTTGAAATCTATAATACGATAATATCGGCGAACACCACCACCACGGTGTCGAGTAGTGATACGACCTTGGTTATTACGACCAACTGAACCTTTTTTAATAACAGTTAAGCTTTTGACAGGTTTTTTGGTCGTTATAGAATCAAAATCTTGAGTAGTCATGCCACGACGGCCAGGAGAAGTAGGATTTAATGTCTTTATAGCCATAATTATTTACTTTCTCCTTCTTGTTCAGCAAAAACTGGTAGACTCTGGCCTTCGGCTATGGTGACGTAGGCTTTTTTGTGATCACTTCTGTGACCAACACCTGGTCTAACACGCTTGCCTCTGGCTGCTGCTTTCTTTTTGCCATCTTGGCGAACAATATTTACTGATTTAACATTTACCGAATATTCAGTTTCGATAGCTTTTTTGATTTCTATCTTATTTGAACTAAGTGGTACTACAAAAACATAGGTATTAGCACCGCTTAAGCTATATGCTTTTTCACTTACTCGAGGAGTTATTACAATATTCATTATTTTTTATCTCCTAAACGAGCTTCAATGCCCTTTATAGCCTCGGTTGTAAATACAATATTTGCAGTGCTTAGTACGTCGTATGTTGACAAACTACGGTAGCTAAGTATGTTAACATCTGGCAAATTTGCAACCGAACGAGCAACCTCAGAACTAATATTATCAACAACAATAACGACACGGCTTGGTGTATTGATCTTTGCTAAAAGCTTGGCTGCAGTTTTGGTTTTGCCATTTTTGACGACAAAGTTATCAATAACCGAAATACGACCATCTGCAGTTGCTAGGCTCAACGCCTGGCGAAGTGCCTGTTTGGCGGCTTTTTGGTTAACTTTTTTACTATAGTTTTCATTACCACTTGGGCCAAAAACTATACCACCACCACGCCATATTGGGTTACGGATAGAGCCTGTTCGAGCTCGGCCGGTACCTTTTTGGCGCCATGGTTTGATACCACCACCACTAACCTGACCCCGTTTTAGGGTTTTAGCTAAGTTTTCACGGCCGTTTGCCATGTGGGCAACATAAACATCTTTAAGTAGTTGATGGTTCGTTACCTCTACGGCAAAAATCTCTTTTGACAGTTTGGCTTCAGTAGCAGCCTTGGCGCCAGCACTTGTGTATGTAGGTATAGCCATTATTTAGCTCCTTTCACAATAATAATGCCTTTGCGCGGGCCTGGAACAGCACCAACAACGCCAATAACCTGTGATTCAGTATCAACAAGAGCTATCTTTAGGTTGCGTACTGTAACCTGCTCATCGCCCATCTGGCCGGCCATTCTTTTGCCCTTGAATATCTTTTGGGGATACATAGACCCAATAGAACCAGGTTTACGAACATTACCTTTGCCACCGTGCGTCTTGCGACCACGCTGAAAATTATGCCGTTTGATAGTGCCGGCAAAACCTTTACCCTTACTTGTGCCGGTGACATGTACAACATCACCAACAGTAAAGCTATCAGCTTCTACCTTGGCGCCGACAGTTAGGGAACTGTCAGCTTCGTCTAACCGAAATTCGCGAACGACTTTCGGAGTGATGCCCGCATTTTTAAAATGACCGGCTTGGGCTTTGCCGATCTTCTTGGACTCTTCAAATCCAAGTTGAACTGCTTCGTAACCATCGGTTTCGGCAGTTTTGACCTGTGTCACTACACAGGGACTAGCGGAAAGCAAGGTAACTGGAGTCAACGAGCCATCATCA
>CAYQBK010000029.1:0-8368 GCA_964415715.1 uncultured Candidatus Saccharibacteria bacterium | reverse complement strand
TATTGCTGGCGAGCCCGGCATAGGTAAAAGTACACTGCTCATGCAACTGGCTTACAATTCTGCAAAAGGCCAAAAAGTTCTATATATCAGTGGTGAAGAATCGGCCAATCAGGTAAGTATGCGAGCTAAGCGTTTGGGTGCGGTTCATAATAATCTTAAGATAGCTAGCAGTAGTAGTGCCAATGATATCGCCGCCACACTTAGCGCTGGTGAATTTGGCTTGGTTATTGTTGATTCTATACAGACAATATCAACAGATGAAATATCAAGCTCACCCGGCACAGTTAGCCAAATAACCAACAGCACTAGTCTTATTAGTATTCAGGCCAAAAAATCGAACACTGCACTGATAGTTGTTGGCCATGTTACCAAAGAGGGTTCAATCGCCGGACCAAAAGTGCTGGAACATGTGGTAGATGTTGTTTTGCAGCTCGAAGGTAACCGTTATGGCGGGGTTAGGGTGCTCAGAGCACTAAAGAACCGTTTTGGGTCGACCAACGAAGCTGCGATATTAGAAATGTACGAAAATGGTTTGAAAATTGTCGATAATCCATCTGCTTCGTTACTCGCTGAGCGACAAAAAAGTGATGGTTCGGTGGTATTGGCGACACTCGAGGGAACTAGGCCGCTATTAGTAGAGGTTCAAGCACTGGTCAACACTACTTCGTATGGTTACCCCAAACGAGCCACTAGTGGCTATGATTTAAATCGATTAAACCTGATAGTGGCGATGTTAGAAAGACGCACCAAGCTAAAACTGGCTGACAAAGATATATATATCAATATTGTTGGTGGTATCAAAATAACCGAACCAGCAGCTGATCTGGCTGTTATAATGGCTATAGCTTCGGCCGCAAAGGGTATGCAACTCAAAAACGACGCAGTTGTTTTTGGTGAAGTTGGCTTGAGTGGAGAGGTTCGCCATGTCCCATGGGTCGAAAAGCGCATATCAGAGGCAAAGAAATTGGGCTTCAAAGCTGCTATTGGCCCAAAGCTAGCCAATAGCAATAAGCCAGACGATTTTTATTATCAGGCCAAGGATATTCGCAGTGCATTAAACACATTTTTAATAAAAGAGGATAAATAATTGATTTTAGAATTAATACAAACTTTGGCAATAGTTATGCTTGGTTTAATACTAGCAATTAAAATAAAACCCCAACCCAAGTCAAAACGCACTCATAAACGTACAGCTTTGCTGGATAGTTGTGCGCTTATCGATGGTCGGATTATTGAGCTTGCCAAAGCTGGTTTTGTACCAGAAAAACTAGAAGTTCCTGAATTTATCGTCTCTGAGCTCCAGCTATTGGCTGACGGCAGTGATAGTCAAAAGCGAGAACGAGCACGATATGGACTAGAAGTGGTTCAGATACTGCAACAAATACCTGGTTTAAAAGTTGAGGTCAACCGGAGCAAGGTGGAAGCTAGGCTTATTGATGATAAGCTAGTTGAACTTGCTCAAAAGATAAATGCTGATTTATATACTACAGATTTTAACTTAAATCAGGTAGCCAATATCAAAGGAATTCGGGTGTTAAATGTCAATGAATTAGCTCATGCACTACGTCCTGTTGTTCTGCCTGGCGAAACCATCAATATCAAAGTCATTCAGGTCGGTTCTAGTCGTGATCAGGGGGTTGGCTATCTTGAGGATGGGACCATGGTAGTCATTGACAATGCTCGCAAGGATGTTGGCAAAACCATTTCGGTTAAAATAACTCGTAGTCATCAAACAGTAGCTGGTCGGATGCTTTTTGCAAATAATACGTCGCACAAACAAATTCAGTCAGCTCAGAAGAAAAGTATTAAGAAAGATGTCACCAATAAAACCAATACTCCAGAAAGAACAAACGGTCGACCAAGGCGAAACATACAACCCCGAAAAATGAAGACTGGTGAAGAGTCGCTATTAGATGCTATTGAAAAATCAAACAACTAGTTAAGTGTTACGGTGTAGGGGCAGGGGTATTCGAAGCGGTATTAAAGGTAAAACTTTTTGATGCGCTTGCATCGTATAATACACTATCTAAAACATCGGCTGTGATAGTGCTACCACTGGAAGACGCGGGAGTGTATTTGAAGCTAACGGTCTGGGTATTTGTTATGTCAAAAGCAGATCCAGGAGGCGTTGATCCATCTATGGTAAAGCTGACATTTTTTAGATCATATTTACCTTTAGTGATAGTCGCACTTATTGTATAGGTGCCGTCATTGTTACTGACTGGATCAGAAATACTAACCGAGGGTTTCTCCGAAGGATCACAGCTGTGTATGTCATCTTTGTCACTAGGTATAGCACCCCCCGATTGACCATAGCGTGCTTTCACTGGTGTTATCCAGTTGTTATACAGTGGGTCGCTGGTTGTAAGTTCACTAGCTATACCACCCCCTGTGACGCTTTGTTTGGCTCTCTCTGGCGTGCATTCGGTAGCAAGCTTGCCAGAGACACTATCTATGGTCGCCTTTAGATTGTTATTGGCATACTTTGGATTGTACCAGCTAGGGAATATGTCACACACACCGCCACTATTAGTAGAATAGCCAGTTGTGGTATTGATACATGCCTGTTTCATGGCTGCGGGTTTTGTCCAGTCTTTCTTTTGTTTGTCTGCATGGGCTTTTGTCATAAATTGGTTCCAGGCAGTCCCCAAAATAGTTTCAGTAAATGTTGACATAGGTTTATTTGCATGTTCACCCGACCACATTCCGAACACTAGGTGTGGGGTATAGCCCATCAGCCAACCATTTTCTTGATTGTTTGTGGTACCGGTCTTTAACGCAGATCTAAAGTTTTTCAATCGGTAGCTACTGCCAAAATAGCTAGCCTTAGAGTCACTAAGCATATCATTTATAGTATATGCTATTTGTTCATCGAGTACTTGTTCGCCTGGTTCATCTTTGTATTCACCAATAACTTTGTTTTTACTGTCTTTGATCGTCAATATATATGTTTGCGGTTTGTACTTACCCATACGAGCAAAAGTGCTAAAGCCATTGACATGTTCTGCTAGTTTTATTTGGCCACCATCACCAATAGCAGTTGATAATATCTGTCCGCAGTCTTCTTTTCCGGGGGTGTAGCAGCCCGTTACACCGCTTTTTAGCCCCAATTTTTTGGCTAAATCTTGGGTATTTTGTATTCCGGCCATGTACATTGCCTTGATAGCAGGTATGTTCCTTGAGCCACCCAGAGCTTTACGCATACTCATTGCTCCTGGAAATTGACTATCATAATCTTTTGGAGTCCAGGGTGCAGAGCTAGCATCAGAAAAATTGGTCTTAACATCATATAGTGTACTACCCGCCCCCCAGTCTTTTTTCTGGGTCATTAGTGAGGAATAGTCATAGGGTTTGAAAGATGAGCCTGGACTACGGGGGGTGGTGGCAAAGTTTACCTGTCCAAAACCAGGATAATCAAAGCCTCGACCACCCACCATTGCCAAAACTTGCCCCGTGTCAACGTCTTCAGCAACTGCTGCCATATTATCACCACCTATCCGTTCTAGTTTGGGTACAGCTGTAGCAACCGTTTCCTCGGCGATTTGTTGTAGATTCAGATCAAGCGTTGTTATAACCCTAAAGCCTGCTTTTCGGGCATTGGTTGCGCCATATTGTTCTTCTAGTTGTTTTTGGACTTCGGTCACAAAATATGGAGCTTTGATATTGGCGTATTTGTCGGGTTTGGTTTGAACGACTTTTGCTAGGGTGTCGGTTTTCTTAGCATCGGTAGCTTGCTGTTCAGTAATGTATTTTTGTTTGACCATTTGATCCAATATATAGTCTCGGCGACCTATAAGTTCTTTGGTGTTTTCACCAAAAGGTGAATAAAATGTTGGAGCCTGAATCATGGCGGCTAAGGTAGCTGATTCGTCGATGGTTAAGTCTTTAGCTGATTTGTTGAAATATCCTTTAGCCGTAGACTCCGCCCCAGCATACCTAGAACCAAAAGATATTTCATTTAAATAGGCTGTTAGTATTTCATCTTTTGTATAGCTACGTTCTAACTCGGACGCTAATATCAGCTCTTTGAGCTTTCTGACCACATTTCTATCTTGAGTAAGTAGTGAGTTTTTGACAAATTGTTGAGTTATTGTAGAGCCACCCTGAAGAGATTGTCCTCGTGCGTTGTTGATAAATGATCTGGCGATACCTGCAAAGCTAAACCCACCATGCTTGTAAAAATCTTTATCCTCGATAGCTATTACAGCATTTTGTAGGTTTTTTGATATTTGGTCCTGTGGGACTGGATAACATTCAACATCACCTGAGCTAGACCATAGCAATGTTTGACCGGTCCGATCATAATACGTTGTAGATGCACCGTGACTACAGGTTTTAAGATCAGTTATATTTCTTGGTAGATCTTTTCTAAAGTATGCAAATACACCCGCCAAGAATATAACTAATATAACCAAACAGATAGCTGATATTTTGATGAATCGAAACAGACCATCTCTGTTGAACCAATATTCAGCAAAATGTTTAGGATTAAAATAGTAAAATAGTCGTTTTATCGGATTTTTGGGTAATTTGGCTAAATGCTCGGCTCTGCGACGCGCCTTAGCGTCCTTGTTGGACTTAAGTTTATCCCGCAGGTTTCGGTTTGATTTAACTTTTGTTGTAGTAGGGCGTCTTTGGCCCTTAGATAACTTGCTTGCTTTTTTCATTAAAACTCTATTTTCACCTTAAATAAAACATTAGCTATTATATCAAACTTAGTAAAAGCGTTATAATATCTTAAGCTTTATTTTTTCATAATATTATTTTATTCAAAATTTTACATATTATTGCTTAGAATATGCTTAACATAGGCCACACAAGGCAAACCAACTACACCGTCTTTGCTGTAGCGGTGTAAATGTAAGTTATGTATGGGTCTGGTGAATATGCATGTACAATATTTATATGCGTCTGACAACACCATTAGTTGAGCTTAAGGGTATTGGCCCCAAACGGGCAGAGCAACTACAGTCTGCTGGATTTAAATATGTGGCCGATATATTGTATTTTTACCCACGTAAATACGAAGACTACAGTGCTATAACAAACATTAACGATATTCAACCCGGGCCAGTATGTTTTGTAGCAACATTGGCCATGATAAAAACACGTCGTGTTAGGCGTGGCTTGCATATTACAGATGCTATAGCATCCGATAGTAGTGGCCAAGTCAGGCTTACCTGGTTCAATCAACCATACAGAGCCAAATCTATAAACCCAGCTAGCCAATATTATATTCGCGGTCAATATGACCTAACTGGCAATAGATTGCAGATAGTTAACCCAAATATTGAAGAAAAATCGTCTGCCGACAAACTAAAATCAAAAATAGTACCTATATATAGTGAACGTGCCGGTGTGAAAAATGAACTTATCCGCCTAATATTTGACCAAGTGGCATCGGTATTGTCAGATGTGCCAGAAGTATTACCACCTGAAATTATGGAGGAAAATGGTTTAATACCAAAGGCCCAGGCTATGATGCAAATACATCAGCCAACTTCACATGCACAGCTTGAGCGGGCCAAATACCGCATGGGGTTCGAAGAGATTTTCGTCTTGTCGATAGCTGCTCAACTCAACAAAAGTCAGGTCCTAACACTAGAAGCCCCAAAAATACCATTTAACGAAAAAATTGCCAAAGATTTTGTGGCAAATTTACCATTTATACTAACAGATGCTCAGCGCCGAACAGTTTGGCAAATATACAAAGATATCAGTGGTGCCAGCCCAATGAACAGGCTTGTCGAAGGTGATGTCGGGTCGGGCAAAACAGTTGTAGCAGCTATGGCTGGAGTCATGGCAAATAGTAGTGATTTTCAGGTAGCCCTGCTAGCACCGACAGAACTTTTGGCCAATCAACACTACCAGACTATAAAAAAACTTCTATCACATACACAGTGGGTGGATGAAGTTGGGTTGCTAGTTGGTGGTATGAAACAGGTCGACAAAAAGCTAGTAAAACAACAGATAAATGATCACAAACTCAAGTTTATCATCGGCACCCATGCACTTATCCAGGAAGATATAAACTGGCATAAACTCGGGCTAGTTATTATCGATGAGCAACATAGATTTGGTGTTGGCCAGCGTCAAAAAATCAGTCAAAAATCTGGTCACATGCCACACGTTTTATGTTTGACCGCAACCCCTATACCACGCTCGCTAGCTCTAACTGTTTACGGTGAACTAGATATAAGTATTTTGGACAGCGCACCATCAACCCGAGCCGGAGTTGAAACACAGCTAGTTTCACCTAACTCAACTAAACAAATGTATGAAGCAGTGGTCAAACAGCTCGATAGTGGTCGACAGGCATATGTTGTCTGTCCGCTCATAACCGAAAGTGAAATGTTACAGTTAGCTAGTGCTGAAGAAACATATGAAACTTTGCGCAAGACACATTTTAAGCAGTATCGTGTCGAACTGTTGCATGGCAAGCTAAAACCAGCCGAAAAAGACGAAATAATGGCTAGATTTCGCGATGGCGAAATAGATGTCCTAGTGTCTACGACGGTTATAGAGGTAGGTGTCGATGTCTCAAATGCTAGCGAAATGGTCATATTGGGGGCCAACAGGTTTGGGCTAGCCCAGTTGCATCAGCTACGTGGTCGGGTCGGGCGTGGCCAGCACAAGGGTAGTTGTTATTTGGTGCTAATAGATTCCAATGCCCCATCTCGTCGTATGCGAGCTATCGCCAGCACCGAAAGTGGCTTTGAGCTTTCTGAACTAGACCTGGAAATACGCGGGCCTGGGGCGATATATGGCACGTTGCAACACGGGGCACTTGATCTACGATTTGCCAACATTACTGATTCAAAGCTAATAGCCGCCGTCAGGACATCGATAGATAAGCATAGTTATATACTGCAAAATATGGTAAAATATCAACAACTAGAACAAGCTGTCAATAAAGTTAGTACGCTGACTTATCTAAATTAACAAGCATATTTTAAAATGTATTCAGGATCAACACTCACCAATATTTCTGGTAATGTAGTTGGGGCACATCAAAAGGTAGATCGTTCAGCGCGCAAGGTGCTAAAACGTTTGCTAGCAGATAACGCCCAGTTTCCCAGTGCAAAAAAAATACTGCATTTCGAAGGTAAAAATGGCCCCGATAGTGCCAAAGCAAAACTTGATGGCAAACACGCTCCATGGCATTTTTATGATCCGTTCGACCCAGAGGACGGTATTTTACTGGAACAAGTCGAGGAGCATTATTCTAGGCTGGTAGTGGCATTAAATGAAAACAACACAGAACGTTCAGCGTTCGAAGCTAGCTGGTTGGCTCATGCACTAGTTGATGGGTTAACACCAGCCCACCATTACCCATACGAAGAAGAGCTAGAAAAACTACGTGGCGAAGGCAAGGAAACTCGTGATACGGTATATAAAAAGATAGTTATCCCAGGTGACACTGCTCGCGAAATATTGAAAAAAAACTGGGAGATGTGGGGGTCAAAAGGCCTGTTTACTACCCATGCATCGTTCGAAATAGGAGCAACTATGATTATGGCACCTATGACATATCGTATTGCTCAGCCCAGCAAATACGAAATCAAGAAAATTAAACAAATAGGTTTAGCTGAATATTTTAAGCGCACTGCTCGTGAAATAGCTATGCTAAATATGTACGAAGATTTTTATAAGCGTGGTTGGACACCCAAGCTTGCCAAAACTGTGCGCAAAGAACTTGCCCCCCGTATGGCCCAAACTGTAACCCTAGCCTGGTTTATGGCTGCTCGTGAAGCAGGATTAGTAAATGCCGAAATCTAACTAATGACTAGCTATAAAATACCAACAGTAAAAGACTATGATAAACTGCTCGAATATTTGTTTCGCGGGACTAGACTCACTGGCATATATAGCGAAAAACTTGGTATTGAACGGATGCAATATTTTATGTCATTGCTTGGCAACCCACAGGAAAAGATAAAAACTATTCATATAGCAGGCACTTCGGGTAAGGGCTCAACATCTTATATGATAGATAGTTTGCTGCGATCTTCTGGTAAAAAGGTTGGTTTGGTGGTCTCACCGCACGTTTATGACTATCGTGAACGTATGCACGTAAACGGCAAATATGTTTCCAAAAAGATAATGGTAGAAGCTTTTAATACAATATTACCAGCCATAAAGACAGTGACAATAAATCAATACGGGCCACCAACATTTTTCGAGTTAAATATTGCACTGGCGTATACGCTTTTTGCACACTATAAACTGGATTATATTGTTTTGGAAACAGGTGTTGGTGGCCTGTGCGATTTAACCAACACTATACAGCGCAGTAACAAGCTTGCTGTTATAACCAAACTTGGTCTAGATCACACCGTACTACTAGGTGACACCATAGCCGATATTG
>CAYQBK010000028.1:0-12664 GCA_964415715.1 uncultured Candidatus Saccharibacteria bacterium | reverse complement strand
TAGTAGCCCTACCTGCAACCAATGGGTTGTCAATAAATAGATTGATTGTTCGAGCTACTAAATAATATGGAGCATTTACTGCTCGGTACCATGGGTTATCAGCATTGGATATTTTGTCAATACTAACAATTTCGAGTGGATTGGCATGATTTTTGATAACTTCGGGCTGATAGCCAAAGCTTAATATACATATACAAAAAACTACAAATACAAATACAACTGTTTTCCAGTTGCTTTTTATGTATCCTAAACAGTTTATAAGGAAATTTTTCATACAATTACCTGGATATTATATAGGAATTTCAACTATTTTGCATTTCATACAGCCAATCTGGGGTATGTATACAACAAAAAAAATGATCAATTGCTATGGGTTTAGTTATCAAACGGGTCACGTATCCCACTAGACTGGCGTTTGTCCAGACTTTTAAAACGCTGTCGTTCACGATCAAAATATAACTCTACGTTGCCTGTTGGGCCATTACGATGTTTTTTTATTAGTAGGTCGGTGATGTTTTTTCTATCAGTTTCGGGATTGTAATAATCTTCGCGGTAAATAAATGCTACCACATCGGCGTCTTGCTCTATTGAGCCAGACTCGCGCAAATCAGCAAGTTGCGGTATCTGGGGGCTCCGTGATTCGACAGAACGGCTTAGTTGGCTTAGTGCTACTACTGGTACGTTTAATTCTCGGGCAATAGCTTTTAGGCCACGGCTTATCTCTGATATTTCCTGCACTCGATTGCCGTCTCCACCAAACCGTGAGCCTCCACTCATAAGCTGTAGGTAGTCAACCATAATACATCCAAGCTGTTGTTTGTGCTGCTCTCGGCGAGCTTTTGTGCGTAAGTCACTGACGGTAATGCCAGGTGAGTCATCAATAAATATTGGCGCCTCAGACAATGTTCCCATAGCCTGACCAATACGTTCAAAATCATTATCACTAAGATTCCCGGTGCGTATATTCCAGGCATCAACCCCTGACTCCATAGATAACATACGATCTACTAGTTGTTCTTTGCTCATTTCTAGGGCAAATATCAAAACTGGCTGTTGGGCTTTGGTGGCAATATTATGTGCTAGATTGAGAGTTAAAGCTGTTTTACCCATACTTGGACGGGCGGCAATTATTATAAGGTCACTACGTTGAAGTCCAGCCAATATATTGTCGACATCTTTAAGACCTGTTGGTATACCACGGATTTTGCCTTTGTCTTTATGGAGTTCATCTAGTCTTTCAAAACTTTCAGCTAAGATGTCTTCAATAGAAGCAATGTCTTGTTTTACGTGCGCTTGACTAACTTGGAATAGTTGGGCTTCAGCCTCCTCAATAAGAGCCTGGACGGTTTGTGTTTCATCATAGCCCATGCCGACCATTTCTTGGCTTGCTTTTATGAGTCGTCGACGTAGGGCTTTTTGTGAAACTATTTCGGCATATTGTTCGACGTGCGCAGCGGTTGGGACGTAGTTGGTTAATTCGGTCAGATAGCTAGCCCCACCAACGATATCTAAAAAGCCATCTTCTTTTAGCTGATTATACAAGGTTAGTATGTCGAGCGGGCTGTGTTTATTGTACAGTTTATTTATGGCTTCAAATATCCGTTGGTGGCGTTCATCATAAAAATCTTGTACTCCAATAATATCTGCGACACGGACAATAGCATCTGCATCAATAAGTATTGCGCCTAGTAGAGAGCTCTCTGCGTCAAGGTTTTGGGGTGGTAGTTTTCCAACTTTTTCAGCCATGTTAAACCTATTCTATCATCTCTGCATTGCCAAAAACGTTTTTTATTTGATCTAAAACATTACCATCCAGCCCGTTAGATACTAGCTCTGATGACATATCGGCTGATACTAGTGCAGGTTTTGGATTGTTTTTTGAGGTGGTGGTACAAACAATTTCATAGTTTCTTATATCAAATTTTTGAAGCGTGTTTACAATAACCTGTTGATTCTTATTTTCTGATATTCGTTTTTTGTGAAATGGAAATTGAAATTCAAGACTAATAATATTGCTATCAAGTTTAGATTCATCGAGTTTGGCCATGCGAACTATACTGTATATTGTGTTATGGGTTTTTCGTAAATCTTCAAGTACATTGTTCCATGTCTGAATATCAAGCTGGTTATTATTTGATGACACAGTAGTTGTTGCTATCTTCGGCTTGTTATCCGTAGCTATATACAGTGGTTGTGGTTCCGACACACTGGTTTGAAGATTTACCGTAACATCAATTTCCTTTGCTTTGTCAGTGGTTGATTTTTTACTCTTCGGTATTTCAGTTGATAATGTCAAGGGGGGGGTTGGCACATATGACTCATTTACATGGGTAATATTTGGATTTTGGTCAAACAGTGCATCAAGCAGACATATCTCTAGACTGAGATATGGTTTCGAACTTGATTCTACTGTTAGCAAATCTTGCATTAATTTGATTGTTATTTTTTTATTGAGCCTACTTGTTTTAGTAAGTAATATTGTTTGAAGTTGTTTTAGTAGTGCATTGACTAATATACTAACCGAGACTCCATTATTGTCTGATTCCTTTAGATTTTTGACTATAGTTGCCGGTTCAGCTTTTTCAATACTGTATATTAAACTATCGACTAGCTCAGGAGTAGGTAGGCCTAGCGACAATACTATGTCGTTACTAGTTATAATATCTGTATGTAGATGTCTAGCTTGGTCTAGTAGGCTGAGTGAGTCACGAAGGCTGCCCCCGCTGTGTTCTGCTATCAGATCAAGCGCTGACTGCTCAATATTTATAGCCTCTGTATCGGCAATAGATCGAAGATGCCCCTGCACTTCTGGCATGCTTGCCAATTTAAAATGATATTGCTCAGTCCGAGAAATAATAGTTTCTGGCAATTTGTGTGATTCGGTCGTGGCTAGTATAAAAATTACATGAGCCGGGGGTTCTTCTAAAGTTTTTAGTAGTGCATTGAATGCTTGAGTGGTAAGCATATGAACTTCATCAATAATATAAACTTTGTATTTCGAGCTAGTTGGGGCTGTTCGAACCTTTTCTCGCAAATCGCGTATTTCATCTATGCCCCTGTTACTTGCCGCATCTACTTCAATGATATCTAAGGGTAAATCTTCTGTATTGTAGGGAATATTGTTTAATTCAAAAGCAAGTATTCTAGCAATAGATGTTTTTCCGGTTCCACGTGGACCTGTGAAAAGATATGCATGGCTAATATTGTTAGTATCACGGGCGTTTTTTAGTGAAGTGACTATTGATTTTTGCCCAACTATTTGGTCTAGCGACCTTGGACGATATTTGCGATACAAAGCTTGTGACATTTGTTTCCCCTTACTCAACATTTGTGTTTATTGCAACTATAGCTATTATTATAATCGCTAGCTTAATAAATGTCTGTTGTAGTTACTACAAAAAACCGTCCATTTGATAGACGGTTTTATATATTCTTGTTGTGCTTAAACTATGATTATAGGGCAGCTTCAATAGCGGCCCATTCGGCATCGGCATCATCTTCTGGCACGTTGATGCTGATTTGATCGCCAGGCTTGCCCTTGAAGTATGTAACGCTAGCCAACAAGACTCGGTAGTCGTGACCATTTACGTCGACGTAATAATGACCCTCTTTTTGGATAAGAACACCAACCAACTGCTTGCGGGGTATTGGACCAATTTGCTTGTATAGAAATGCTCCATCGTCGCCAATGGTAAGTTTTAGGATATCACCTTGAACTAGCTTTGATTTACTGGCGTAGTTAGCTGGTACAGGATAAGTTTTACCGTCACTACCTACCATATTTTGGCCATCAAATACGCCCTCCAATACTTTGCCTGAAACGCTTTCACGAGCAGTTGCGACCATATCTGGGTCTTCACCAACCAGACTTAATAATAATTCTTTCGCAGCAGCCAAATTGGTTTCAGCTTCGGTTATCAGGCTCTTTAGCCGTTTGATTTGTTTCTCTGGTACATCGGACATCGCAGTTTATCCTATTCTAGTGTTTGTTTACTCCACTTACTAATAATACCAATAACATATCACACACTGTCAATAATGTCTAGTCATATTATTAATAACTGTGGATAAGTAGCATTTAAACAGCACACCTAAATGATGTGCTGTTTAAATATTTTAGTGAGTACTAGACTAGCTCTACTGTTGCGCCAGCTTCTTCAAGCTTTTTCTTGGCAGCTTCAGCATCTTCTTTTTTAGCCTTTTCAAGTACAGGCTTTGGTGCGCCATCAACAATCGCCTTGGATTCGCCTAGGCCTAGGCTGGTGATTTCTTTAACAGCCTTAATGACAGCTACTTTTTGGGCACCGGCATCTTTTAGGACAACATCATATTCGCTTTTCTCATCAGCAACGGCGGCTGATTCTGTAGGTGCGGCTGCTACAGCAACAGCTGCGGCAGCTGGTTCAATGTTATATTCTTCTTTAAGTATTGTACCAAGTTCGTTGACTTCTAGTACGGTTAGGTTTACTAGCTCTTCGGCTAATTTTTTTAGATCTGCCATGTGATTCTCCTTATGACTTAGTTATTATGATTTGGATGCTTCTATTGCTTGCAGGTAGCCATGCAGGTTGCCTCCAAGTGCACTTAGGCTATTGCGTAGCGGTGATTGCAAAGTATTGATAATACCTGCGACAAGTTGGTTTTTGCTTGGTAGGCTAGCAAGAGCCTTGACTTCATCTTTTGAAATAAACACACCTTCGGCAGTGATAGCGCCGATAAAATTTAAGGCTGGTTCATTTTTGGCAAAATCATTTAAAGCTTTAGCTGGTGCGACTTCATCAGCGCTGTTAAATGCATATAGAAGTTGCTCTTTTAGCTCTGATACCTCAACATCCTTTAGTGCATCGACATTTTTTAGCGCTTGTTTTACAAGGCGATTTTTTACGACTTTGACTGTTGTTCCATTTTCCTTGGCTGACTTACGGAGAGCTTGTATAGATTTGACAGTGATGCCTTTATAGTTGGCCACAACTGTCATTTTAGACTCAGTAAGTAAACCACAGATCTCATTTACTACAGCTGATTTTTCCTCTTTTGTTAATGCCATTGTTATTCCCTTCAGTTATTATTTTACAAATTCGACCTTATAGAACAATTTGTTCTATGTTTGTAAATGATCTACTACCAAAAAAGTCTTTAGAAAATACTAAAGACTGTAAATTACAATTGTATGTAACCTCGGCGACATATTAAGGCATAAACCTGTCGCTGTCTTTGGTAAATCAACTAACATATTAATACATTAGTGTATATTTAGCAAGTTTTTCTACTAGGTTTTTTCACTGGTGTAATATTCGTTGAATATTGGGAAGTTTTCAGACATATGCCTGTATAATTGTTCAGTTATGACTTGTGTTTTTTTACTTGTATATCCGATTAAACTTTTTGATAATAATAGCTTAACAGTTGGCCAGCTCAAGTGTAGTGTTGCTTGAACATTGTGACCCAACAATAGCCACGGGCTAGGATCTATGTCTTTTGTCTCGGCGATTGAAGCGTATGTAGTAGAGGCATCAAATATTTTTTGCACTAAGCTCTCTACATTGCTCTCGGCACTAAAGTCCACATAGCCAAATCTTGGTGTTGGTGGTTTCCAGGTCGCAATAGATCCTGTGCTAGAACAGATTAGAAAGATGTCATATAGACTTAATTCGGTTTGAACAGTACACGTAAATGCAGCATATTCACCAGTGTTTTGATAGTCATTCATTGACCAAGTTTCAATAACTCGCATTCGTTGATTGTAGTTTGATTCAGGCTGATTATAGCTGTATGTATCGATAATAATATTTGATAATTCAATATCGTTTTTAGGATTTGATTTGATTTTAATTTCACTATTTGATGTCGGGTAATGGTCATTATCATTTGATAGCAATCTGACAAGATTTTCATTGGGTGATATTTTATATATATTTTCTGCTACTCGAACCTTGCTAGATAACGGCAATGAGATATTTTTATTATATTCACTAGCGTCAGTTGCGCATATTTGTTGGTGCGCGTTTATCAGTTCGACAATCTCACGGTCGCCAGTGTCACTATTTTGTAAAATATCAAACTCAATATACTGGCCACTAGCTACTATTTTTATAAGTTCATATAGACTAATAGTAACAGATCCTGATTTATCAAATTTACTCGGCTCATAGGAATTATTATGATCAACTTCAACAGAATTAACTAGCGACAATGTGTCTGTGCTTTGCTTGCCACCCAACATAGTAGGTTGTGTATTGTTAGAAGATGTGTCAGACAAAATAGTGCATTTATCCTGATCTAGAACGAATTTTGCGGCTTTATTTGGATTGGTGAACAGCTGAGCACTTTTATAGATATTTGATAAATAGGCCAATGATTTATCTTTTTTACCTTGCACTACCAGCTGTTTATATGGCTTCAGCAGTTGGTATGATGTATTTTGAGTGTCTTCAAGCCAATTGACAAACTTACTTGTTTGGCTATCGGTCAGGTCACTAGATATGTTTAGCACGCTAGTAGCTGTATATCCAGTAACTAAAACATAATCATAGCTATTTAGTTTGCTAGATAAAAGTTTTTGTTTTGAATACCTGGTGTTAATATCGAATAAGCTCCTGATGTACGGTGAAACTGTTTCTATTGGTGCAGAACCTATGTCGATACATACAGTAGTTACTGTTTTGTTATGAGCTCGAAGTATATTGCTAATTTTTTTACAAACAGAAATATCAGTATTTGGGTTTGGTGTTGTTATTGATATTAGTTTGCCTGTCATTGTAGTTGTAAACTCGTATATTATTATAAATATTTGATATAGTCGCCCGTATTCATACTAAATAATATTCTAAAATCATACAAAGCAACGGGTGTTATTTGTTCTGCATTGTATTGTTGGCTATAACTTCAATATTTTCGTATGTATATTTCATGTTGTTTAGCTGTACAAGTACAAGTTGTGTTGCACCAATGTAAAAACTACCAATAATTAATCCTAGAACCAATGCATATTTCATAATGTTGGGATAGTACAACAATATTGTATATTTGTACAATACATATATTTGTAAGCATAAAAAATATCACCACTGTTATATGGTGATATTTTGTATGTTGTAAAATTATATTTCAGTAGATACAACTTTTACGCTAGGCCCCATGGTTGTTGATAGATAAACACTTTGAATATAAGTACCTTTTAAGCTAGCTGGCTTAGCGGCTTTTATGCTAGCCAACACCGCCTTGGCGTTGTCATTTAGTTTATCGACTCCAAAGCTAACTTTGCCTATGCCCATGTGTACGATACCTGTGCTATCGACACGATATTCTACCTTACCGGCTTTGGCCTCAGTAACAGCTTTGGCAACATCTACGGCCACGGTACCACTTTTTGGAGAAGGCATTAGGCCTTTTGGTCCCAATGTGCGTGCGTATTTTCCGAGTTTTGGCATAACTGCTGGTGTGGCAACTAATATATCAAAATCAATAACGCCTTTGTCTAGCTGAGCTAGGAATTCTTCGTTACCTGCTATATCTGCACCAGCTTTCTTAGCCTTGGCAACATCATCGGCTTCGGCAAATACAGCAACTTTTATTGTTTTGCCTGTGCCGGCAGGTAACACAAGCGTTGTGCGTATGTTTTGGTCAGCTTGACGTGGGTCAACACCAAGTCGAACATGCAACTCGACAGTTGAATCAAATTTTGTTGTCGATGTTTTTGTTGCCAAACTCAAAGCTTCCTTGAGGCTATATTCTTTGGCTCTGTCTATAAGTTTAGATAGTTCCTGAAATTTCCTGCCTTTGCGTTCCAGGTGACTACGAACCTTGATCGGTGCTTTTGGCTTGGCTGGTTCGTTGGCATGTTCTTCTTTTCTAGCTAATCTAGCTTCTTCTTCCTCGGCTTCTTTTATTGCTTTGGCGCTTCGCTTGCCTGCTTTAGCTGTTTTGATGTCTTTTTCCAATATTTCTACGGTTTCTTCAGCTTGAATCTCAGCCTCTACTTTAACAATCTCTTCTGCTATAGCTTCGGTCTCGACTAAATCCTCTACTATCGCAGATGTTTCAACACTGGCTGTCTGCTCAGCATTTTTTAGATCTTTGTTGTCTTCTATGGTCTTTTTGGCTTTAGCCATCGTACTCTCCTATGTGGTAATGACGTGCTTCAACACTCCCACGGGTTAATAATTATACAAATATTTAATCTAATAAAGTATCGTTAGATATTATGATTCTATTTCGACACCCATACTACGAGCAGTGCCGGCGACCATCTTTTTAACTGAGTCTATATCATCAGCATTCATATCGATAGCTTTAGCTTCGGCAATTTCTGTAACCTGAGCATCCGTTAGTTTTTTGGATATTTTCTCGCTATTTGGTCGACCGGAACCCTTGTCTATGCCTAATTTTTGGCGAATAAGATCGTCTGTAGGTGTACCAACAATACGCCATGACATTGTTCGGTCTTCGTATATAGTGATGTGAACGGTTAGGTTTTGCCCCATACGGTCTTTGGTTTGATCATTAAACGGACCAATAAAATCCATCATATTTACACCATGTTGGCCAAGGCTTGAGCCAACTGGCGGTGCGGCTGATGCTTGACCACCCTTTAGTTTCATCTTTAAGTTTGCTTTTACGGCTTTTGCCATAGTTTTCCTTTCTTGTCGAGTTTTCAGATTATTGAAGCATACCTACTAACTCTACTTCCCTTATTATAGAAGTGCGTAACATTAATATTATATCACAAATTTTAACTTTAGACTTTTTTGACCTGAAGGCTGTCTAGTTCGACTGGGGTTTCACGACCAAACATATTGACAAGCACTTTGATCTTGCCTTTTTGAGTGTCAATTTCATTTATTGCCCCATCAAAACCTTTGAATGGACCGTCGACAATACCAACTACTTCACCTACCTTGAAATCAATATTGTGTTTTGGCTGTTCGATACCCATACGTTTGCTGATTTTATCTATTTCGTCATTGCTGACAGGAGTTGGTTCGGTTCCGCTACCGACAAAGCCTGTTACGCCAGGAGTATTTCGAACAATATACCAGGCATCTTCACTAAGTTTCATTTGAACTAGTACGTAACCCTGAAATATTTTTTTCTCGACAACTTTGCGTTTGCCGTTTTTTATTTCTATTTGCTTTTCTTTAGGCACCATCACACCAAATATTTTGTCAGCCATATCAAGGCTTTCGGCTCGCTGGCGGATACTTTCGGCGACTTTTTCCTCATAACCACTATATGTGTGTATCGCGTACCATTGTTTGCTAGAATCGTATCTTTTGCTACTCATCGTAAAATAATCTCCTTCACTAGTTTGCTAAATATATAATCTAAAACTTGGACAAAAAAGGCAAAAACTGCTGAAAATACTATAACTGCAAAAGTAAGCCGTAGAGCATCTCGCCAGCTTGGCCAGGTTACTTGTTTTAGTTCTTTCCATGAGTTTTTTAAAAACTTTGGTATGTAGTGTATTCGCTTATTTAAATGCCGTACACCTCTTTTTTCTGGTGCCTTTACTGGGTGATATTCTTTAAGTGCGACTTTTTTTAGAGTTGAAAGTGGTTTATGGATGGATTTTGTAATTTTGCTTTTTGGAGTTGGTTTCGTCCGCCTGGCCGACTCTTTGTCGGCTTTTTGACGGATTGTTTCGGGCTCTTTTGTTAGCTTTGGTATTTTTTTTTGCTTTTCACTATCTTTGCTGGCCATAGATTACTCCAATATTAAAAAATCCTAAAGAATATATCTTTAGGCCTATATGTCAATTATACCTGCATTGCGCATTCTAGTCAAATGATATTTTGATGTTTGTTATAGTATAGGCATGAGCATTGTTGTAATGTCGGCGATAGTTGCATATATATCAGGCATTGTAGCCGAATCGTCTATGTATATTTCCCCAACTCATTGGAAACTAAAACGGATTATCGCTTGGTTTGTCCTTGCTACAAATGTTTACTATTGCCTGATAGTTGTTAAATATATTGATGCGAATTTATTTGTCGCCGGATTGTTGTTTGTCACAATATATCGACTAATCAACCTTATAAAAATAATAGTGTCTCGTATAAAATACCAACAACTTATTAGTAGCTGTAGTAGAAGTTTTGGGGTGTTGGCCAGTATTCAAACAGCTTTTTCTATTTTAGTATTTGTTATGTATTTCAATGATCTTAAAATATCCTCACAATCTATTACACTTTACTTAGCTTTTATTACACTCATTTCATCTATGGTTGTATTTGTGTCCACTATTGTGAATATTATTAATACTCGAACTAGTCCTCAAAAATATTTTAGTGATAGCGAATTGCCTACTGTTACAGTTGCTATCGCGGCGAGAAACGAAACAGAGTCACTGTTTCAGTGTATACAATCTGTATTATATGATTCTTATCCCAAGCTTGAAATAATTGTTTATGATGATGAGTCATCTGATAGAACATTGGATATTATTAGGGATTTTGCTCATGACGGGGTTCGATTTATCCAGGGAGGTAAAGTACCCAACAACTGGCTTGCAAAAAATTATGCATACGAAATATTATCTGAACAGTCAGCGGGTGAAATAATAATGTTTATTGGTGTTGATATTAGACTTCACATGAACAGTATAAGGACCTCCGTCAGTCAGCTTATTGAAAAAAATATTGATATGTTAACTATCATGCCAAAAAGAGCTCAGATGGGTTTAGTTGCTATGATTATTCAACCAATGCGTTACTGGTGGGAGATTGCTGTCCCAAGAAACCGTCTTAGCAGACCCCCTGCACTCAGTAGTACATGGCTAATATATAAATCTCAACTTGTAAAAATTGGTGGTTTCGTAGCATTTAAGGGGGCTATACTACCAGAAAACCATATTGCTAATATTTTATTTAGAAAAAACAAATATGGTTTTATCCGTAGTAGTTCAGATTTGCAGATTACGACACATAAAGATTTTTCCGAGCAATGGATAAATGCCGTGCGAACAAGATATCCACAAAACCACCGTCGACCAGAATCAATAATGCTAGTTACAGCATTTTTGCTTTTGTGTGTTGTGTTGCCTTTTATATTAATATTTGTAATACTATTCACCAACCTACCACTTTGGTATGAAATAATATTTGCACTATGCGTGTTTATGTACATAGTCAGCCACAGCATAATCTCATATTTTACTAATCCAATACTATGCATTTTTGCAGCGATTAATTTTCCAATTGTTGTGCTTATGGACGTTGTGTTGTTGAATTATTCGATGTTAAAATACGAATTTTCAACAGTTATATGGAAAGGAAGAAACGTTAGTGATTCTGCAATGCATGTTTATAAAAAACTTCCAAAGTTAGACTAAAAATATCCATTGAAGCGAACATCGGTTATCTAAAAGTCTTATATATTTGGTATATAGATACTAAAAGAAGAACCTTTATTTATTTCTGATTCAACATCAATGTCGGCATGAATAAGTCGTGCAAGCTTCATGGTCACGTATAAACCAAGCCCAGTTCCGGCATTTTTACGAGTGCGGAAATCTTCACTACGAAAAAATTTATCAAATACCTTTTCTTTGTCTGCCTTACTTATACCTATACCCGTGTCGCATACTTCAAACAATACACCATTTTTATGGGGTGTAGCTGATACCGTTACACTGCCGGTATCGGTATATTTGATTGCATTGGTGACAAAGTTTTGGATTATCTCACGCACGTATAACTTTGATGAATGCAGTAGCTCTAGACTTGGGCTAGGGTGAGAGACAAATTTTAGTCCTTTGTCATTTGCAGAAGTGCTGTAGTCATGGACAAGATCATTTAACAATTCAAATACATTTATTGATTCAACTTCGACGTTCAACTTGCCTCTTTCGGCTCGTGATAATGTTGCCAAATCATTTATCATGCCAGATAGAAATATTATTTGGTCATATGATGCTTTTAGTGCGGAAGATATCTTTTCGGGTAAATCTGGCGTTTTACTAGCTATGAGCATGGCATTTGACAGATTGCCTTCGGAAATTGCTATTGGCGTCCTAAGTTCATGGCTTACAACGCTAATAAATTCGTCTCGTTCGTCTTCTAAGCTTTTTTCTCGGGTTATATCGCGCATCAGTATTACATAGCCTTTAGCACCAATGCTTCCATAATTGAGGTGTACGGGCGCTACGCTAAGATAAATATTTATATAATCATCATTATCATAAACTATTCTATAATCACGATTTGAATACTGGGTTTTTAGGTTTTCCAGCATTTCGGCAATACTAACTTCTTGGTTATTTTTATTTTGTAAATGTAATATTTTAGTAATATTTACCCCCATCAAATCACTGTTTCTATCTAAGATGTTCAGGGATGCACCATTGTAAACTACAACTTTTAGATTTTCATCCACAGCAACCACTGCATCCCCCATGCTGTTGATGAGGCTAACTAGTCTTTCGCGCTCGACGGCTGCCACATGGTCTGTGGGGGGCGTGCTTGTTTGTGATTTTGATTTAGACATTAGCAATATTATATAGCTTTTTTGCTTATTATTGTCATATTTGCATATTTGAAACTTCTAATTGCATATTTTTTAATATTTTTCGTCGTTCTTTGTAGTCTGGCATATTTTTTTGTATGGCAGTCCAAAACTCTGATCCGTGATGCATGTGAACTGTATGGGTAAGCTCATGTAATAT
>CAYQBK010000027.1:0-15675 GCA_964415715.1 uncultured Candidatus Saccharibacteria bacterium | reverse complement strand
TGCGGTGATCCTCTTACGCTCAGATTCTAGTAATTGCACATCTGTTTCTGTTTTGTTTGGCAATTCAGCTACTACAATAGCTACACTCCCTAATCCAGTAGTTAACGCTGGAGTGTACTCGCAGCCCCCACGGGTTGGCGCCCATCAACAGTTACAGTTGGTGGTATGCAAAGGTGTTCACCGTGAAGATGTCCTGTGGTCATTTAAATAATAGTCCAATTTTTTAATGTTTAGTGATTACAGATTAAACATTGTCATATTTTATGATACATGTCAAGATGGGCGTCATAAGAGAAGTTTGCTAAACTGTTAGGCATGTCTTTATCAATTGCTATTGTTGGGTTGCCAAATGTTGGCAAAAGTACCCTTTTTAATGCATTGACCAATAATAATATTCTGGCGGCCAACTATCCATTTGCGACCATTGAACCAAATAGTGGCATTGTACCAATACCTGATGAACGGTTAGAAAAGCTAGCCAAACTATATAACTGTAAAAAAATAGTACCTGCTACGGTCGAATTTACAGATATTGCAGGGCTTGTTGCCGGTGCCAGCACTGGCGAGGGTTTGGGTAACAAATTTTTGAGTCATATCCGTGAATGTAGTGCTATCGTGCAGGTAGTACGCGATTTTACCGACCCAAATGTTATACATGTCGACAACACATTAAACCCCAAAAACGATATAGATATTATAAATACCGAGCTAGTGTTAGCCGACCTGCAAACTATTAGCAAAACCTTGCCCAAGCTAGAAAAAGAAGCCAGAGCTAACCCCAAACTTGCGCCAAAAGTCGAACTATTCAAAAAAGCAAAATCTGTACTCGACAGTGGTATGCCAATTTTTAACAATGAGGATATTAGATTACAAATCATTGAACACAAGGACTTGCAGTTGCTAACAGCCAAACCAGTAATATATTTGTTCAATGTCAGCGAAGAAACTATAGCCGATACGACAAAACAGGCCGAACTTGGTAAGTTGGTCGCTCCATCACGGGCACTGTTTGTCTGCGCCAAACTAGAAGATGAGCTACGTGAACTGAGCGATGCAGAACGGACTGAGATGCTAGCCGAATACGGTGTTCGGGAATCTGGCTTAGTTCAGCTAATACATGCAGCCTACGAAACGCTTGGCTTGCAAAGCTACCTAACAGCCGGCGAAAAGGAAGTGCGTGCCTGGACAATAAAGCAGGGTTCGACTGCTCCTCAGGCGGCTGGCGTTATACATGGCGATTTTGAACGTGGTTTTATTGCGGCAGAAGTAGTTGATTATGCAGATCTAATATCAGCTGGATCACTAAGCGCCGCACGCTCAGCAGGCAAAGTCCGCACCGAAGGCAAAACATATATCATGCAGCCAAACGACGTAGTAGAATTTCGCTTCAACGTCTAAGCTTAGTCATGAGTGAACCATTGTCTTAATAGCTTACCGATTGATTTTATTGTTGTGAGGGAGTTATATTTTGCATTAACCATGCTTCAAAAGTGCTATCACATATTTCGCTGGATAGCTGCCATTTCTTAAGCTCGGCATAATAACTAACTGACTCCTTGCAAATGTCACTTAAAACCATGGAATCACACAAAATCCTTTTGAGATATCCAATATTATCATTAGTAACATTAAAATCTTGACAATAATTATTCCCATCTACATCTAATACTTCGACTAGAACCTCATCACTACAGTCGCAAAAAATAAACAAATTGGCATCAGAGGTGCCAGCTGCTAGCTCAAGAATAGAGTAATCTTTAACTAAAACACCTTCACTTCTTTCGTCAATTTTCATGCTTAACACAAAATTTCTGTTGCCTAATCTAACGAATAGTTTGTCAAAAGCTCTACCAAATCTACGGCTATCCAATAAAGCATCGAAGACCTTACATAGCTCAGAGATATCGAAAACTTCATTGTTACTGGGGCCACTCTCAAACATCACTATATTATATACTTATATAACAACTTTTGCAAGTAGGTAAAAGCGTTCGACGTTGCCTTTTTGGCCAGCCACCTTTGAATCGGCCTTTTGCACTATAACAAATCGATTTTTTATCCAGATCTCAAAATCTTTTAACACCTGCCTACGAATTGAATCATTTTTTAGTACACCTTTGGTTTGCAGCGCTTTTCCTGCTTCAAACTGAGGCTTTACCATAGCCACTACTTGGGTATTCTTGGCTATTATTTTAGCTATGTGGGGCAAAATATCCCGCAAACTTATAAAACTAACATCTATCACGACAATATCGGGCATTTTTTCAGGACGAAAATCACGCACATCAGTTTGTTCATATAGATTAATTTTAGAATTACTTCGCAAGCTTGGGTGAAGCTGATCCGTGCCAACATCTACTGCATATACCAGCCTTGCGCCATGTTTTATGGCATAGTCCGTAAAACCGCCGGTGCTACTACCGACATCAAGCACAATTTTATTTTTGAAATCTAGTTTGAAATCACTAACTATACTGGCCAACTTTAGACCAGCCCGACCTACATATTGCTCGGCTTGATTTAGCTGAATACGAACATCTGGACTGATAAAATAACCTGGTTTTGTAATAGTTCTGCTTTCAACCAATACCTTACCAAGCTTTATATAGCTTTCGGCCTGGGAACGGGTTTTAACCAACCCCTGCCGAACCATTTCAATATCTAAACGATTTTTTGTCGACAAACAGTGACCCCATTTCAATGATTTCTAAATATACTTGGAAAAGTATCTTGAACGGCATTTGCGCCATCCTTGAACACATTTACTACATCTTCTAAAACCACACCACCGGCAGTAATCACCAAAGCCCCCAAATCTCTTGCAAGCTCCAGAAGGCTCTGTATACCCTCTGGCGTGGCTGGTGGCTTATTTTCTGCGCTCACGATATGCCCCTGACTCGGTATCTACTGATATTACGTCACCCTGTTTGATAAATGCTGGGACCTTAACGGTTATGCCAGTTTCTAGAGTTGCGTCTTTTAGCACATTACTAGTTGTGTCGCCCTTTACGACATCTTCGGTGTATGTAACCTCTAGATATACATTCTTGGCCAGCTCAACGTTAATAATTTGTCCGTTAAATGTCTGTGCACGAACCTTGTCGCCCTCTTTTAGATAGCCTGCGCCATCACCTATCATATCGGCCGATACTTCAATCTGCTCATATGTATCGTCGTCCATAAAATAAAATGTATTGGTGTCGTTATACAAGTACTGAACATTTTGGTAGGCAATATCAGCCGGTTCGACTGCTTCGTTACCCTTAAATGTTTTTTCCAGTACCTTGCCATCTATCAGGCTTTTGATACGAACATTTACTATTGAACCACCACGACCCATTACTTTTTGATTATAATCAACCACCTTGTATGGGTGACCATCGAGCTGAAAAACTTGTCCTTTTTTTAAATCTGTTATTCCAAATGCCATATGTTAGATTATAGAAGATAGACTTTGGATTTTTGATCCACCATCTACCGACTTTCTCCTTTCGTTCTATTAACTTGTTGCAAACTTGCTAGCATTTTATGTGTTTGATCACAAATATCATAAAGCTTAGCCCTGTCTTGGTCTGTTAAATAATTTATACCGTTAGCAATAAGTATTTGATTTTTTAATTCTATTAGGGAACCATTTGCTACTGCATAAAATTGATCTTTTTCTTTGTAGCTTCGTCTACCAAAACCTTCTGCGATATTTGAACAAACGGAAACGGCTGCCCTTTGCATTTGACTAGATAATCCATACTACTCATGTTTTGGAAAGGCTGCATTATCTAAAATCATTCACTATTAAGCGGCTACGAATGGTAGTAGAGCTATATGCCTAGCTCGTTTGATAGCTTTGCTTAGGCGACGTTGTTGCATTTCGGTTAGGCCGGTTCGTTTGCGAACTTCTATTTGGCCAAACTGGTTTATGAACCTTTGCAATGTTTTGACGTCTTTATAGTCAAAATAGACTGATCCAGTTACTGGTTTATGATGATTTTTTGCCATTATTACTCCTTGGTCTTATAAATTCATTTATTGCTTATCGTTTCATTGTAAAATCTGATTTATTCAAAAATCACTAATCTATATTCTAATAATATTAGAATGGTATCTCTGATAGATCTATTGGTTCGTCACTTATGTCATCGATAACGACATCTTTTTGTTTGTTTGTAGGTGATGTGTTGGTGTTAGCTGAACTACTATTTGGGTTAGATTCGCCACCCTCGCCACGGCCGCCCAAAAATGTAACATCATTTGCAACAACTTCTACTTTGCTACGTTTTTGACCGTCTTGCTCCCAACTTCTGCTTTGCAAACGTCCACTAACCAAAACTGGTCGACCTTTTGTGACATATTGACTAACTCTTTCGCCAAGTGGCCCCCAGGCGACTACATCAACGTAATCAGTTGCCTCAACCCAGTTGCCATCACTGCCCTTGTAGCTACGGTTAAGCGCCAAGCTAAAACTACAAACACTCTGGCCATTGGGCGTAGTGCGTAGTTCAGGGTCACGTGTTAGATTACCCATAAGTGTAACTTGATTAAACCCTCGTGCCATATTTATACCCTATCCCTTATTATTCGCTTTTTTCAGTATTATCAGCTTCACCATCATCATCTTTGCGGCCCTTGCGCTTAGCTTTGAACGCTTCGGCCTTGGCGATAGCTTTTTCATCTGGCTTGGTTATTAGGAACCTTATAACTTCGTCAGTAATATTTAAGACAGATTCGATTTTTCGAACACCCTGAGCAGGTATTTCTGCTTTATAAAAAACATAAACCGCATGGTCAAGGTTTTTAATTTTGTAGGCAAGTTTGCGTTTGCCCCAGTTATCCTCGCTGATGATCTTGCCACCGTTATCGGTAACAATTTTAGCGACTTTTTCAGCAGCCTTATCAAGATCTATTTCTAGATCTGGGTGATACAGCACTGCTAGTTCATAAGTGTTGTTCATGAACATCCTTCCGTTGGTTATAGGCTACCCGCACCAATAGGCGGTAACCTGAAGTTAATAGTGCACCCATTGTATCACCCCTACCTCTGTTAGTCAAATAATGTTTTTGAATATATAACCTGACACTATTCACCAGAAATACTTGTCAGTATCAACACAGCTCTATCTTACTAGGCTTTTTAAGTGTTCTATACGGGCTGGGTCTTGGTTTCGGCCTGTTTGGACCGACACCAGATTTAAACCGCCCCGACCAACCATTGCTCCATATTTGCTAACGCCTACCTCAGCCAATGCACCGGCTGGCTCCAACACTGAACCAGGATTGTTAATATAATACTGTCCTATTTCCGCTGGATCGAGAACAATAAATTCATCAACATATTCCAATATATTTCCAATACACCTACTGCCGACCATTTTAACCCTAGTGCCATCGACATCGTCATTTGGGCAAGATGCCTCAAGCTGGACTACCCGGCCAAAATTTTGTTGTTTGTTATATATTTTGCTATAGCCATCACCACTTTCAACCTGACAGCCCAATGAAGTGGCAAAACTCCTAGCAGCACTATCCGACCCAGCCACTTGTACTCCAACTATCCTAACCAGACTGCTGGTCAAATGTTTTAACCGTTCAGACACTCCGCCTATTAAGCCGCCACCACCGACTGGCACAAATACTACAGTATACTCAAACACATTAGGGCTTCCGCCAAATTGCTCAAATATTTCATCGGCGATTGTACCCTGACCAGTCATCACCTGTTCATCATCAAATGGATGAATAAAATCTGTGTCGTTATTTTCAGCGTACTGTTTGGCTAGCTGTGTTGCTTCATCAAAACTGCTACCAACTTCGTAAACATTAGCCCCCAGCCTAGCCAATCCATCGAGCTTTGACTGTGGCGTACCTATTGGCACAAATACATTGGCACTGCCACCCATTTGGCCAGCCACCCATGCAACACCTTGCCCATGATTCCCAGCACTAGCCGTAACTACACTAAATGGCCGACCCCCGTATAGACTATTCAGCTTCACCGCCGAGCCACGCCACTTATATGCTCCTGTTGGGTTATTAGTTTCATCTTTGGCATAACACCTATTACCGTGGCTATCTTCACCAGCAAAATACAGCGGCGTCTTTTCTGGGACATAACGGCGAACAACCTCATATGGATTTTGTTCGTATGTATCTTTTTCTGGCCTAGTTGCTAATTGTAGTGACATATTATTCCTTTTATATTAAAAAATCGCTCGTTGGCGAGCGATTGATTTTGTTTAAGTTAAATACTACGACAATTAGATCAATGCTCGCCGATGCGAGATAATAATCATAATAATTGCCATGTATTTGTGCATATTTACAATGTACTCCCAACCAGCGGTGCAGTCAAATATTTTAACTATTTGTCTGATTTTTTAGATTATCTAGGTCATCATCTAGCATGTTTTTTAGCGAGCCAGCGACTTGTGATATATCTATATCTTCTGGAGTTATAGTTGTGTTTGTATCCGTATTTTCGTCCATGCTCATCCTTTATTATTGTGTTAAATATTCATCACGCGGATCATCACTAACAGCAATATGTTTCGTGTTATCACTGGTTTCATTTTCAGAGTAAACGTCATTTAGACTATTTATTAGCACTTCTCTTGGTCGTGCACCATCGGCTGGACCAATAACTCCCCGCTCCTCCATCTCATCCATGATACGGCTAGCTCGTCCATAACCAATACGTAAACGCCGCTGCAACAAGCTAGTACTGGCTTTGCGATTTTCCAACACTACCCTAACTGCATCTTTCCACATGTCATCGTCCGAATCACTTGGACCACTGTCGTGAGTAGCAATAATACCGCCCTTGCCATTGAGCTGAACAGGCATACTAACAACTTCATCATCATATTTTGGCGCTTGCTGTTCACGTAGAAAGTCTGTAACCTTCATAGCCTCATCATCATCTATCAATGCACCTTGTACACGTATCGGTTTCATCATACCATTATCCAAAAATAGCATATCACCCATGCCCAATAACTTATCGGCGCCAGCTTGATCAATAATCGTCCGCGAATCAACCTGGCTATTTACCGTAAAAGCAATACGGGCTGGCACATTAGCCTTGATCAAACCAGTGATGACGTCAACACTTGGCCGTTGAGTTGCCAAAACTAGGTGAATGCCAGCTGCCCGTGCTTTTTGAGCTAAACGTACAATGAGTGCTTCAACATCACGAGCGGCCATCATCATAAGATCAGCCAACTCATCTATAACTATGACAATATATGGCATCCCTTCTTCTTTTTTCAAACTATTGTATTCACCAATATTTCGCTTACCTACTTCGGCCATTGTCCGAAGGCGTCGTTCCATTTCAGCTACGGCCCATTTTAGTGCGCTGATACATTTCTCCGGTTCGGTAATCACCGGTGTTAACAAGTGTGGGATATTGTTATATGGCGTGAGCTCTACCTGCTTTGGGTCAACCAATATTAACTTTAGATCAGATGGGCTATTTCGATATAACAAACTAGAAAGTAGCGAATTGATCATCACCGACTTACCAGAGCCAGTTTGACCGGCTATCAATACATGGGGCATTTTATCTAGCCTACCAATAACTGCCGATCCTGTTATATCCTTACCAATAGCAAACGATAGTGGACTCGCGCTACCAGCCCACTGTTTCGAATCCAATATACTAGCAACTCTAACAGTGGCAGATTTTTTGTTTGGAACTTCTATACCAACGGCCCGTTGGCCAGGTATTGGCGCTTCTATACGGATAGACGTAGCAGCCAAATCATAAGCAATATTGTCACCAAGCCCAACTATTTTACTCATCTTTACACCAGTATTTGGTTTGAGTGTGTATTGGGTAACGCGTGGACCTACATTTGCGCCTTCCATCTCAACCTGAATATTAAAGTTGTACAAACTATCTTTTATTATTTCAGCATTACCATTGACATCGCCTGGGTCTGCCTTGTCTTGCTTTTGGTTTAGTAGATTGAGTGGTGGGAATTTCCAGTTTGGATCATTTATGGCTGTCAGTGCCGCATGATCCTCTTTACTTGATAACTTGGCTGCACTATTTTTAAATCCGCCTTTTAGTGTAGGGGCTGGCGAAGTTTCGCCCTTGTCATGATGAACCGTTGGGACACCCTCGTTAAGTTTAAACTCATGTTCTTTTGACTTCTTCTTGATGTCGGCCAGGTCGGTATCCTCATATTCATATTCCCTTGCTTCACGTCGCTCATTAAGCCAATCTATTATTGTACGAGGGCTTATTTCAAACATAATCATCACTGCTACCACACCAAGACAGAGCAAGATTATAAACGATGCCCATGGTGCCAAAAATGATGTTAGCCCAACAGCTACCAACTTACCTAAATTGCCACCATTTTGACCGTTGGCCGCCAAGTTATCGGCATTTGCGCCCGCAAAAACATGAAACATACCCGAAAGAGTAACAATAAGTAATAAACTTGCTGTAAGTTTAAGAAATGGTATTTTAAACTCTTCATGTTTAAATTTGTGTATAGCTAAATACACTAAAACAAATGGCAACACATACGCCGCCCAACCAATAACCCAAGCCGTTCCCTTAAATAGCCCCACAGGTAAAGCGCCACCGATACCAAAGCCACCGATAAGCATGAATATTGCAACAATTATAAGTATAAAGGCAAAAAATTTACGCCAAAAATAGCTACCGGTTGTGCTTTCTTTGTCTACTTTGCGAGGTCGTCCTGGACCCCTGCCTGATTTTTTCTTTTTTGCCATAACTGTTATATTTTACCGTATTTGTTAATGTTAATATATAGTTATATTATAGCAAATTTTACCACATTTTGCAAATGTTCAAAACTCAAGATTGAGCTTTACTTATAAGACCATAAAACTCTTTAAGTTTTTCTAAGCCAATGTATTCTCTATTAACTGGAATAGTCCTCGACCCTGTCCATGCGACTATGTTATTTGGTCTTCGAGATATAGGCTGGCGTGAAATATAGAAATCTATACTATCTTGACCATTGAGCCAATCAATACGAGCAATATCAAAACCCCGGGGACCATGTTGATTACCAATATTATAATATTCTATTGTAATAATATTGATCTTATCCTCATTGCCTATATTCAAAGTGACCATATCTCCATTATCGTTGTTCGATGATCTGATCATATTTTTTATATCAAATAGCTTATTTAAGATTTCCTCTGTTAAAGCTTGAATATCTTGCCACCCCCACCTCCAGACAACAATTCAAAAGAGCCTCTCCTGCCTCCCATCAGAACTAATTGGCCTTGGCGTCTTGGCCGAGTAGCTGTTGACGAAGTTGGGCAAAACGTTTAGCCTGGGCATCTGCATCATTGCGCACGTCTTCATCTGTTTTTTTAACTTCAGACTGATTAGCCTTGCCGCCATTACCTCCACCAGCACTAACTACGTTGATAACTGGTATAACTATTGGTGAACGCTGAGTTTTATCGAACAAGAAATGTGTTACATGCTCTTTTATTTCTTGCTTAAACCTATCTAGATCAACTCGCTTGAAGCGTTGGCTAACAGCTCGCTTCATTTCTGATCGCAGCTCGGACATCAGCTCTTCGTTATCACGCATATATATAAATCCACGGCTTATAATGTCTGGGCTAGATAAGCTATTGCCGGTCTTGCGATCAATAGTCAATACTACAGCAACTAGTCCATCTTGACTCATCATAATACGGTCTTTGATGACTACACCACTGACAGCAGCGCCCGTCTGATCAACCAGCACGTTGCCATGTGGTACTTCGGGACCTTCTTGGCAACTGTGATCCGTCAACAATAAACTACCGCCATTTGGGACTAAAAATGTGTCTTTGCGAGCCCAGCCCTCTTCTATGGCCATATCGACATAATATCTACGATTCAAATGGCCAGCATATATAGGCACAAAATATTTTGGACGTATGATATGTAGTAACTCCCGGTATTCATCACGCCTAGCATGTCCAGATACATGAAGTGGCCCACAGCCATCTATTTCATGAGTTGGTTGACGGAACAAATGGACACCTTTTTCAGCAAGTTCGTTACCAATAGTCTGGTATCTGACTTCGTTACCAGGGATAGGAGTTGAACTAACAACCACTGTATCACCAGGTTTTAGCTTGATGTGATTATGGTTGCCTTCGGCCATACGTTGCAAGGCGGCATTTGGCTCACCCTGCCCACCAGTACACACTACTAGAACCTTATCATCTGGTATACTAGCAATTTCGCGCATACTCGTCACTGTACCTTTTGGAATCTTTAGTATCCCCTGACGAACAGCAATTTCTGCATAGCTCATCATACTTCGACCATCCAAAGCAACTCGTCTACCGGCCATCACTGCTGAATTGACTATCATCTGGATACGATTCATATTACTTGAAAAACAGGCTATCAAAACTCGACCTTCGGCACGACCTATAACATCATGAAAACTATCTTGCAAAGTATCTTCGGTCGGGGTTCTTCCGGGCAAACTAGTGTTACAGCTATCACTCATAAGTAACAAAACACCCTCATCACCAAGCTGTCTTAATCTTGCGACATCAGTCGGTTTATCATCTAGTGGCTCAGGGTCAAGACGCCAATCGCCGGTGTTGATAATACGCCCAACTGGAGTATCAACAACAATACAGCTAGATTCTGGCACCGAATGAGTAATCCGAACTAACTCAATAGTAAAATCGCCTATTTTAAGACGTTCGTGATTGTCCATATTCATGGATATTAATTCTGGTACGTATGTCGTGTCTCCGTCACTTGGCATTTCTTCAAATGATTTTTGAATAACACCATTTGTAAACAATGTACCGTATATTGGCGCTGGAAAACGCGGAACTATGTGCTTTAAACCACCCAGATGATCTAAATGACCATGACTTATGACATAGGCTTTTATCTTGTGTTTTATCTTTTCCAAATACGTTGTGTCGTTTATTGTATAATTTACCCCTGGCAAATCGACACCAAGGTAAATACCACAATCTAATATTATGGCTTGATTTTTCCATTCTAAGACCTGCATATTCTTTTCACCAATTTCTTCTTGGCCACCTAAATATGTTATCTTGAGTTTATCAAACTCGTCTATCACAACATTTGCCCTACCTCGGGTTTCTACATCATCCTCGGATCCTGCGGGCATATACTGTTTTAGAGCTCGGTGAGCATCGTCGACATTTCGCCTACTTGCCCGTATAGCAGCACCACGCGATGCAGTTCTGCTAGCTGAAGCAGGTGGTTGAGCCTGTGGTTTGTTGTTTGGTTTGTTCATATTACTTTCCTTCTCTTAACAAAGTTAAAGTTTTATTAATATTTTTAAAATCTTGTTCTAATGTTTTTCGTAAACTACCGTTATACAGTGCGGCTGCAGGGTGATAAAGTGGTAGAAAAACTCGGCCATCTTTTAGTTGTGTTTTACCATGAACTTTACTTATTTGTTCACCTGGTAAGAAAACGTTGGTAGAGTGCCTGCCTAATGTCACTACAATTAGTGGATTAATGACATTTAGTTGACGCTCTAGGTAGGGTAAAAATTCCTCTTTCTCTCGCGGTAAAGGATCGCGATTATTCGGTGGGCGATACTTTACAATATTGGTAATATAGATTTGATTTCGACTTAGGTGTATTGATTGTAACATATCGTTTAAAAATTGTCCAGAGGCACCAACAAATGGCTCACCAGCGATATCCTCTTTCTTCCCGGGCGCCTCTCCAACAAATACAATATCTGCATTTGGGTCACCAACCCCAAAAACCAACTGAGTAGCCTGACTAGCTAACTCGGGGCATACATTATCTGCAACGATATCGTCCGCTATCTTTTGTAGATCAAATATTTTGCTCATATGGTTGTTTGGTCGAATACTCACGCTCTAACCAACCATTATTTGGTTCTTTGACAAGATTATCTGTTGGCTTAAGTCCTACAGTTTGAAGTATTTTCGAACTTGCGGGATTTTCGTCTGTACAAAATGCAATAAACTCTTCAACGTACATATTCTGCCGCGCCACTTGCATTAGTTTTAACAATGAAGTGGTGATAAATCCCTTGCCTCTGTAGATGTTATCTAAAAAATACCCAAAGCCATAACTGTTAGGGCGTGGATCATCACCAAAAAAACCATCATATCGCCAAAACGATATCATCCCAATACACTTTCCATCAAAGTCTAGTACATATCTTATGAGGCCACTATCTTCGGCTGCAGTTTTTATAGTATCTGAAACGCCAGCTGGACTATTCATCTTATTAGCAACTGAAACATTTTGCCGGATATCAGGGCCTTTGCCCAAAATTGCTAAGATATCAGTTGCATCAGCCTCAGCTAAAGGTCTTAAGACAAGACCATCCTCAATGTCAATCCGGTGAAGTTCTGCAATTTCATGAAGATTAAGTGGTCCAGACGTAGATGTTTCGTGCCCAGATACCATAAAGCTATTTGCTCTTTTTGTCTTTAGGTTTAGTGCTTATCTCTGTCTTTTCTGTTGATATTGCACTGGTTTCGTGCAATTTACAATCTGAGTTGTTTTTTCGTTTGCCTATTACGTACACCAGTGGCATGGCGATAAAAAATATAGGCCAGAAAAACAACATACCCAAACCCCAGCTACCACTAAGTGATATCGCCATAAGAACACCCAAGCCAAAACCAAACACCAATGTAGCTATTTCTGATTTATTAGGTAAATATTTCTTCATATAACTATCTCCAGATTCTAATATCCAAAATCTATAATCTTGTTATTGCTGTTTGGCTTTTTTGATACTCAAGCTTAGTCGACCTCTGTCGTCAACCGCTACAAGCTTAACAACAACATCCTGCCCCTCTTCCAGCACGTCGGATGGGTGTTCAACGCGTTCGTCAGATATCTCGCTAACATGCACCATTCCATCTGTGCCAGGAAGTATGTTAACAAATGCTCCAAAGTCCATTATTTTCACAACTTTACCGTTATATATTTTGCCAACTTCTGGTTCTTCGGTTAGCGATTTGATCCAATCGATAGTTTTTTCAATACTGGCTGTATCTGGACTAGCTATAAACACCGTTCCATCGTCTTTTATATCAATATCTGCGCCAGTTTCGGCAATAATTTTATTGATCATCTCGCCACCCTTGCCAATAACATCGCGAATTTTATCGGGGTTTATAGATATAGATTCTACGCGTGGCGCATATGGGCTAAGTTTGGTTTTTGGTTTATTTATAACAGTTAACATGTGTCTAAGTATCTCAGCTCGACCATCTTTGCCCTGCATAAGCGCAGTTTTTAGAATATCAACTGGCAAGCCATGGACTTTCATATCCATTTGCAAAGCAGTTATGCCCTTTTCTGTGCCTGTTACCTTAAAGTCCATGTCACCAGCAAAATCTTCAGCGTCGGCAATATCACTAAGCACATATGGCTTGTTGCCGTCTAGCATAAGGCCCATAGCAATACCACTGACAGGCCGTTTTAGTGGCACGCCTGCATCCATTAGTGCCAAACAGCTACTACAAGTTGCAGCCATGCTTGTTGAACCATTTTGGCTCATTATTTCAGTAACGCTACGAATTGCATATGGAAAATCAGCCTCATCTGGCAAAACGGCAGTTAGTGCCCGTTCAGCCAAATAACCATGGCCTATTTCGCGTCTACCTGGGCTACCAAGTCGACGAACCTCACCAACAGTATAGCCAGGGGCGTTGTAGTGATGCATATATCGTCTTTCATGATCTTTTTCCATAGTGTCAACTATTTGTGAATAACTAAGTGGTGCAAGCGTTACAATATTTAATGCCTGGGTCATACCGCGAGTAAAAATACTAGACCCATGAGCCCTGGGCAATAAACCCACCTCACTTGACAGTGGCCTTATTTCGGTTAACTTACGACCGTCTGGGCGAATGCTATCTTCGACAATACCCCTGCGCACATCTTTGTGAACTGCTAATGTAAATGCTTCATCATATTCGGCTTTTATCTCTTTATATACATCTTCACCCTGTTTATCTTCCAGGGCTTCATGAAACTCATTGCGCAAGCTATTGACCATTTCGTTTCGCTCTGGGTACGCAACACGCAATTTGTGTCCAAGCTTGCCATCTACCCATTCGTCTACTTCGTCTTGAATACCTTTTTTGGGTAGATCTAGTTCATATTCTTGTTCAACCACCCCAACCTTCGCTACTAGGTCTTTTTGCAACTGAATTGCAGGCTGAATATTTTCCTGAGCCCACGCTATAGCATCAATAATAGTCTCTTCGGACACTTCACTCGCCCCTGCTTCTACCATCATTACACCATTCTCGGTACCAGCTACAACCAAGTCTAGTTCACCTTTGTCGTACTGCTCATTGCTCAAAAATGCCTTAAATTCGCCATCTACTAAGCCAACACGCAATCCAGCAACAGGGCCGTCAAATGGCGCACCCGTCAAGCTAAGCGCAATACTAACGGCCAACATAGCGATCATGTCCGGTCTAAAACTAGGATCCATAGACAAAACAGTCCCTACAACCTGCACCTCATGTCGGTAACCCTTTGGCCACAGTGGTCGGATAGGCCGATCAATAAGACGACCAATAAGTATCGCATCATCACTGGGGCGACCTTCCCGTTTAATAAACCTGCTACCACTAATTTTACCAGCGGCATACATTTTTTCTTCGTAATCTATACTAAGAGGAAAATAATCAAAGTTACTTAGTCTATTTGGGCTGACCATAGCTGTACCCAACACAACAGTGTCGCCATATGTTACCAAAACAGATGCACTAGTTCGAAAACCAAGTCTATTTATCTCTAGGCTTAAAGTCTTGCCTAAAAAATCTGCTTCTACTTTGATAATCTCTTTCCCAAAAGGGTTAATTATTTGACTCATCTTTAATAAAGTCCTTTCCTGTTTACGAGTTTTACTTGGCAGTGTTCAGGTATACGCAATATTTATTTATGTATATCTGCCGCACTGCCCACTAAAACACCATTTAATAATACTAAATAAATTATAGCACTTTTCCTATATTATAAACAGATTGATAACATCTATCTAACAGATAATACAATCTAAAATGAGCGACGAATTTTTAGTTTGTCGGTCAAAACCAGGTAGCCCTTGGGATCTTTTTCGGCTAAATATTTTAATAGCTTTTTTCGTTTACCAACTAGTTGCAATAGTCCACGTCGAGCCATAAAATCATGTTTATTTACCTTAAGATGCTCTGTTATTTCTGTAATACGTGCTGTCATAATACTTACCTGTACCTCTGGTGAACCAGTGTCAGTTTTTGCACGTTGGTTGTCTTTAATAATTTTCTGCTTGTTGTCTGTCGAGATCAAAATAGTTTCCTTAGTTTAGATACATTAATTTAATAATTGATAGCGTTTAAATAAGACTTTAACAGATAGTGTGATATTATTCAAGACCAAAAAGTAAATTTGGCAGATTTTCTTGTCCTATCTGGTCCAGATCGGTCGCATCTACCAACTTGTATTTATCTATAGATGTTCGCACAAGCCCACTCATATATGCACCAGTTAAAAGTTTTTGGCCTATATCGCGCACTAGCGAACGAATGTATGTACCACTAGCGACCTCACAGCTAAAACTGATATCAGGATAGTTGTATTTAATATTAGAAATATCTATAACTTTTACGGGTCGTGGTTGCATGTTTGGCAAATGACCA
>CAYQBK010000026.1:0-3435 GCA_964415715.1 uncultured Candidatus Saccharibacteria bacterium | reverse complement strand
CAGCCAGTGCAGCTGGTATGTTGCTACGGCTGTAGCCTATGCGATGGTCAGTTATACGGTCTTGCGGGAAATTGTAGGTGCGAATTTTTTCACTACGATCACCACTACCGATGAGTTTTTTGCGAGCCTCAGAAAGTTGTTGCTGTTCGGTATCTATTTTTTGTTGAAGGAGGCGAGATCGTAACACACCCATGGCTTTGTCTTTGTTTTTGATCTGGCTTTTTTCATCTTGGCAGGTGACAACTAGGCCGGTAGGAATATGAGTTATGCGTATGGCACTATCAGTGGTGTTAACACTTTGGCCACCATGACCACTAGCTCTATAGGTGTCAATACGTAAATCTGCCGGGTTTATTTCAACATCAGCCTCATCGGCTTCGGGTAAAACGGCTACGGTGACTGTACTGGTATGTATGCGTCCCTGGCTTTCGGTAGCTGGCACGCGTTGTACGCGGTGTACGCCAGCTTCAAACTTAAATGTCCGATATGCATCGACTCCGCGGACGGCAAATATTATTTCTTTAAATCCGCCGACCTCACTGGGTGATTCATCGATAAGTTCTGTTTTGTAGTTGTGGGTTTCGCAATAGCGGGCATACATGCGGTACAGTTCGCCACCAAACAAGCTACTTTCGTCGCCACCAGCACCAGCTCGTATTTCAATAATACAGTCACGTTCGTCGTTTGGATCTTTGGGGGTTAGTTCGTTGTCGAGTTTTTCGCTAATGACGTTTATTTGTTCTTGTAGCTCTGCTACTTCGGCTATTGCCAGTTCGGCAAGCTCACCGCCACTTGTTAGCAATGTTTGAGCGCCTATCAACTGGTTGCGTAGTGACTGTAATTTGTCGTATAAACCTATAGTGTTTTCTAGCTTGCTTTGGCGTTTGGCGAGTTTTGGGTATTTGGGTGTACTAAAAATAGCCGTATCTTCTAGCCGAACTTTTATGTCAGCCAGCTCAGATTTTAATGTAGATATTTTTTGATCCATTTATTAAATTATAACCTATAAAATTACTTTAAACTAGTTGAGCCTAATACCAGAGTAGACACTGAGTCTAGCAGTAACAGATTTGCCAATATATTTGACAAAAAGCATAAAAACTATTGACAAATAAAGCTAGAAATAGTAAAATTGTTATGATTACTATAAATATAGGAAAACAAAAAACAAAAAACAAGCAACGGAAGCCAGAAACGCCACAATGGAGTCATCTAGGCAAGCTGAAATAGCATCATTAATAGGCTCGGGTGCTGTGAGCCTAGCAAATGGACTGAGGTGACAGCTGATCAGATAGAGGCAATCAAATGGGCTCATGAGAATGAATACGAAGAAAGTTATCCTATTAGCAACTTAGAAATTATAGTAAAAGATGCGTTAGACCTAGCCATAGAGACAGGGAGACCTGTAAGAACTAACTGTAATGGAATTGAGATATTATACCTCCAATGACTGGTGATAGGCAGACTGAATTTAGTGAAATATATGGATAGAATTGTAGTCTATTATTAGGAAAGTCTAAAAAATGAATCTTTAAATTATGATGTTTCTTGGGAAGGGCGGGTGCGTAAAATAGAAGAAAAAAGAAGATTAGGTGCGATAGTAGACGGAATATTATCTGAATACTTTAATGGATTTAAAAACTTAGATATTAAAAACCCAGAGAAAGTCTTAGAGTGGTTGAAAGAAGTTCACGATAAAGATTTTTATATGGTAGAAGACACCTATGCCAGTAATAAATTAGAGGAAATGCTGAATGCTTTAGAAGTTGAGTATCCTATACAGGAAGATGTAGTAGATGAACTACGAAATGAAATCGCTAGACGTATTGATAGCTTGCTACGGGGTTTAAAAAAATCAAAGAATGAAGAGTAATATTAAGTCAAATGATACAAAATTAGCACACAACAAATAAACAGCTTGTGGACTTATTAGCAAACAATTATATAGGCCTACTACACAGCACCACGTGAGTTTACGTTAGTAATTAATTATAAGTATTAATAAGTATTGCTTTTGGGCAAAAGTTGTTATTTGTCTGATTTGGGTTCGGCTTTTTTGGCAGGTTTTTTGGTGGCAGGTTTTTTAGCTGCGTCTAGTTTTGCCTGTTTGGCTTTGGCACCGGCGGCTGCACGAGCCTTAAACTTGTCAACTCGTCCTTCGATATCGATAAGTTTTTCGTCACCTGTATAAAATGGATGGCTTGCGCTACTGATGTGAACTTTGATAAGTGGGTATTCTTTACCATCTGTCCATTTGATTGTTTCATCGCTTTTGGCGGTTGACTTGGTTAAAAATTTGAAGCCGTTTGATAGGTCTTCGAAAACTACGGGGCGGTAGCTTGTGGGGTGGATACCTTTTTTCATGTATGGGTCCTTACAGCATTATTTGATATTACCGGTTAGCAAGGTGCTGTGGTCGCTTGCAGTCGGTCGCCATTTGGCGATATGTTCTATAACTGCTGTATTCTATCTGTTTTACATAAAAAAATCAATACAAAACCTAAACTCATTTCATCGATGCCCTAAAACTTACACCACTTACATCATCTAGCGCATCAATTTCTGGATTACCATACTGTTCTGCATAGCCATCCCTAACCAATACCTCCCACACACGCAGTGCATAAACACTAAATGATTCTGAGTCCGCTAACTAATATCTCGCCAGATCTTTGGAGTCTAGCCATGACTTCTTCGTATAATCGCCTACCGTGCCCTTTTCTATGGAATTGAGGATGAACATATATTTGTGTAAAATATCATTCATTCTTATCCCATAGGGGGGGGTGATAGCTGATAAAAACCTACAACTTCACCATCTGGGCTTAGGATATCTTGAAACATATAACGAGATATACAAAGTAACGAAACAAACTTCATATTAATGTCTGTTTATCATAAATATTCTTACGTACAATTATTTATGCATTTTCTGTTTACTTTATTTATTGGCCAATAGTAAAAATAGTTCATCACTTAATTAACAATTATTTTTTATCTTAATCTTATCAATCTTTCTTCTCTCCTCTTTATTTCGGCAAAGTGGACAAACCGATTGGGCGCACAACAGCACTTGGCTAGTCTGTTGTCAAAGACAACAATAACAAAATGGACTCCTTATAGTCGGTTCAAAATGCCATTATTTCTATATGAAACATTTTGAACTAATCTTTTTGTTTCCATATTGTTGCTTTGGGTAACATACAAACCAGGTACTGTTATGATGTCAAAACCCAATAAGCAGAATGAATTATTGTTTTTATAGATAGTTGTACTTTTGAACATCATATTCAATTTACTCGACTTACGCAAAACCCCGTCTCTAGCTGAGCTAGCTTCGGATGAGTTAAAACTGATTTTATCTGACGGAAAGGTGCCCGTAGGCACATTGACGGCAGAAAAATCAGTTTTAGCCGGTCGAAATAGTTCAGATAG
>CAYQBK010000025.1:0-6099 GCA_964415715.1 uncultured Candidatus Saccharibacteria bacterium | reverse complement strand
AGATAGGCGGCGGGTGTATTCGTATTACACTGCCTCTAGTCAACAGCTCAACACCAGTGACAGGCAGGTTGCGGGTGAAAATTTAAAATCTGAAACTCGCAAAAGACATTTGCGAATCTTGGCTAAAAATTGGTTTTATATAATTGTTGGTAGTGTTGCCGGTATAGCACTGCTGTTTATGATGACACTCAGCAGGGAACCGCAGGTTATTATTGGGGGACCAAGCTACCGACCAGCAACAACGTACTATAAATTTTCACTTGAAGCAGTTAATAAGACCTGGCTCAATATGCTCAAACCTACGTTAGACAAGACAGGAATAGCAAAAAATTTGAAAGCTACCGTGCCAGAGATTAGTAACGTTTCTGTTAGCACAAGCTTTTTTGGTCGCCGACCTGTTATACGAATAACTACCGATAAAGCCATGGCAACCTTTCAGCAGGCTGGACTAAAATACATACTAAGTGACAAAGGTAGGATTTTGCTACCAACTAACGATGCATCAAATATCAAAGCCATGGTTAATATTATTAACGGAACGGGAGTATCTGCTCAGGAAGGAGCACAATTTATAACACCAGATCAGGCCGTGGCATTTAATAAACTGATATTTCAAAGTGGTGCCGAGGGTAACTCAAACATTAGTTTTGAAATCCCACCTCAACCTCACGAAATACTGATGAGAGATAGCTCAGAAGGGAACTTTTATGTTAGATTTATATTAGATTCAGCCACTATTGAACAGCAGTATGGGGCATATGTAGCCACACTTAAACAGATAGGTGAGCAGAAACCTACCGAATATATAGATGCTCGATTGGCTGACAAAGTATATGTAAAATAAACTGGATTACGCTGAACCCCCCCGGCTCGCTCTGAGCCTATTTCGGACGAGACAGAAGTAGTTTTATCTGACTGAGAGGTGCCCATAGGCACATTGAGGTAGAAAAACTAGTTGTGTCCGGACGAAATAGCTCAGATAAGCCAGGGATTTTGCGTAAGTCCAGTAAATTATATCGTTTGATATAGCTACCCCAATACAAAAGAGTCTGTTTTCTTATACTGGGGTGCTAAAGGGCGGGGGAGTAGAGGGTGGACTATGTGGGCAATATTAATTAATTTTAACTAACATGCCAGTACCAGTAAGCATAATAAAAACGTAAAAAAATATATAAATCAACAAAACTGTGGAAAAATCAAATATATCATGTTCGCTATTTGTTCAGCACTTCTAGTTCGTATTTTGTTCACAAATTTACATTTTTTTGATAATCTTGAGCCCTACAAGGGCAGTAAAAGTATATATTACACATAATATAATGACAATTTGTCAAGGCTCCCCTTGTGGGTGTTTGCCTAGCAAATTATATATTATTTATTGTTTACGCAAGTCTTGGTGATGTTTATGTTATTTTATATTTGAAAAATTCTAAATAACACACTACCCCCTATTAACCATACTACTGACAGTGCTTTTTGTGTTAATATGTCGTCTAGTCCTCCTACGAGTGAGGGATACATCGACCATTATTGTAAGTAGCATAAAAACCGTTAGCCAAGAGATGTATTAGTTTACAACTTAAATATCTAACAATAAGTCGTAAAAGATATATTGTGCGACATTGGGTAGGACCCTTTTGAAAGTGGTTTTTTTATTACGCCCCGAAGCTTGGTTTTATCTAACCTGCCGCTCATGTTATCACGTGATTATATTTTTCGGCTGGAAAATTAATATTTTAGCCCTGCCAGTTAATATTTTTGCGCTTATAACTTTAACCATCTTTTATATATTCACAAACAGATTATGTTCGTATATTGTTTATATAGTAATGATGTTATCACGTTACTTGTCATAGGGATGTATACTGGGCTTACGCAACACTTCAGGATCATTTGAACTATTTTGTCTGGACAACTAGTTTTTCTACCGTCAATATGCCAACAGGCACCATTCTGATAAAACTACTTCTGTCTCGTCAGAAATAGGCTCAGAACAAGCCGAGGTTTCAGTGTGAAACCAGTGTATTAGCGAATGTGTAGCACGGTTGGGTCGTTATCGTTTTTTGCAGGTGTATTGATTGGTTGGGTATGGTTTTGGATTATTGTTGAGGGGTTGTTAGCTTGCTGATTGGGTGATTTTATATTGGTAGCCATCGGTTGAGGATTTAATTTTGGTGTAATTATTTGAGTTGGTTGACTAGCAAAAGTAGTTTTGTCAGGTAGGGGTTGGTTTGTTGTTTGATTGAGATTGTTAGTGGGGTTGGTTGCTTGTTGGGCAATAGTGGACTGGGCTTTCTTGCGACGAAGTCGTCTTTTTTGGCTATCCGTTAATTTTTCAGGATGTATTGTTCGAGTTATTGTGTTTTCTGCATGTTTAATAAATGTCCCAATAGGAGCCCGAACAGGGCCGGTGTGTGCTGTGCGAGGGGTTTGGTCTAATTTTGCTAGTGATGGCTGCTGTGGGGAAGCTGGAGTGTTAATATCAGGGGTGTTGGTAGATCTATCAACTATCCCCTGTTCTACTAGCAGTCTGTCATGAGCATAAAGCTTACGTGATTCTGCGATAATTTCAGCAGTTTTATCTGATGTAGTTTCAGGTATGTTTAATGTAGTGCCAGAAAACGGCGCAGCTTTTTCGCCGTTAATACTCATGTTTGTTACAAAATTTCTATTTTTAAAATTTGATAAATCAGCCGCTTCGAACTGAGGTTCGTAATACTTAATCAAAAATGGACTGTCATCAGGGCTGACTCGAAATGTGATCATTGTTCCGACATTGCCAAAAACAGCGTTACGAACATCTTCATCCATTTGGGATATGTATTGATTAGCAACGGTTAAGTTTAGGCCGTATTTGCGAGCTTCGCTGAGTATAACTGCGAAGCTTTCTGTTGCAAAGTTTTGAAACTCATCTACATACAAATAAAATGGGCGCCGGTCGTTGATATTTGCTATATCAGATCGGCTCATAGCTGCTAGTTGGATTTTGGTGACTAGCATCGCCCCGAGTACGGCGGCATTATCTTCGCCTATTAATCCTTTGGATAGGTTAACAATAAAAATTTTGCCTTCATCCATGGCTTTTCTAATATTGAATGAGTTTTTGGGTTGGCCAATGATGTTTCTGACAAGCGGGTTGGCAGTAAAGGCTCCAACTTTGTTTAGTATGGGTGCAACGGCTTCGTTGGCAAATTTTTCATTCCAGCTAGCAAATTCACGCGTCCAAAAATTTTTTACTACAACGTCATCGATATTTTCTACTACCCTATCGCGGAACTTTTTTTCAGTCAACATCCGGGTAATATCGAGCATTGTTGAACTGGGGTAGTCTAGCAGGGCTAAAATAGTAAAACGCAATATGTATTCTAGCCTTGGCCCCCAGCTTTCGAACATTCTTTTGAGCACTCCTACTAGTTCACTGCTAACCTGGCCTTTGCTAGTAGAGTCAACTATTTCAAGTGGGTTGAAGCCTATTGGATACTCGCTATCGGCTGGATTAAAATATATCACATCCTTTATTCGTCTTTCGGGGATGTAACGGATAATATTTGACGCATAATCGCCATGTGGATCAATAACAGCGAAGCCCTGATCGTAATATATATCAGATAGTGTTAATAACTCGAGTAAGCCAGATTTACCAGTACCTGTTTGGCCTAATATGTACGTATGACGTCCCCTGTCGGCTCGTAGTAGTCCAAACATGCTATTGCCTCCACGAAAATTAGTTGTGCCAAATAAGCTAATTTCGTTGGGTTTGTAGTTTTCATTTGTTGGGAGATTGGCAGGTGGTTCAGCTGTTTTGGTTGTCGCCCAGACAATATTTGGCGTTTCCACGGTTGTATGAGGTAAATGATACAAACTTGCCACTTCTTCGATATTTAGAATAAATCCTTTTTCATTGAATTTTCTAGCCTGGTAATCATTTAGTTTGTATGGATCAAAGCTGGGAAATTTGCTTTGGAAGCCATTTAGGTTGGTCGTATTGAATTGTTTGAAAGTACCAACCATTGCCTGCATGCGGGCTCTGGCTGTGGTTTGGTCATTGCCGGCATAAACCAGTCGAATTTTAACTTGGTAGCCAAGTTTTTGACTTTTTTCTTCGATAGCTGAAATACGAGTTTTGTCACGCTCGGTTAACTCGTAAGCAGGTGCTGGCTCTTTGGCCTCGGGTGTTTTGATGAGAGCGCTTATAGTTTGTCCGACAATCGATAAACCCTTACCGCTTGACCAGGCAATTTTGCCTGATTTTATTTTGCTAACCATTTTGGCGCTACGCTGATGCCATTCGTCGCCTATTGGTCTAGTAATGATCTGAACCCATAGTTCTTCACCTGGCTGGTCAAGTTTGGATAGGGTGGCAGTTATAGCTGCTAGTGGATCAACCTCAAAGCTGGGAAATGATTTTATGGGCAGGGTTTCATTGTCAGTTAAGACTAGTTCTGAAGTATAAATAACTGGTTGGTACATTGCCCGACCAGCGTAATCTTCCTTTTCTTCGGATATTTGAGCCTGAGGGTATTGGGCATATATTTGGCCCTCGACAAAGGCTTGTAGGTTTTTGGGTGTCCAGACATGAAAACGAATTTGCTGGCCGATAGATGCGATCTCAAAACTAATATAATCTTGTTTTAAATACCCATCACTAAAAATAGACTTCAGGGGCTTATAAATACCATGCAGTGCAGCAAACATTTGTTCGGCTGAAAGTTCTTTTTTGTCGTTAGTTTTGGGGATTTCAACCAACAACAACACGGCTTCGCGTGAACTATCCATGGCAAACCATCAAAACTTTATTCATAAGCATATTATATATGACCTGAACAGTTTTTGCATTTATACTGTTACAGTTTTTTGAACAATAAATATTTTAGGCAACTTCAACAAGTGCATAGGTTGCTTTGGCTACCCTTTTGAACTGATCTTTGCCCTGGAGATTTAGCAAAATAGTAGTTTCTTTGACATGCCTAGTTTCTAGTACTCGTTTTACTATCTCATCACGATGTAGTGGCTCGTCGGCTTTTCGTAACACTTCTGAAATAGCGTCGGCAACAGTCCCCTTTTTGTAGCCCCATTCGTCAAGAGCGTATATGCCACGACCTATTAGGACAAACCGTTTGTCCTTGATAAGCTCATTGTGTATAGCCTGAGTGGTTACTTCTTTGCGCTTAAAATCACTATCACGTATAGCACTCGCGATTTCGTTAAAATGCATGTGCGAGCCATTTTCGCTTAGTATGACATATATTTTGTCACGAATATTTTTTGGGTTGACTGTAGGCCATTTGATATAGCCCCATCGGCCATTTAGGTGAGCAAGATATTTGGAGATTGATGCAACGGCGCCAATATGAGCAACGTCTTCACTGCCGTAAACTTCAGCAATTTTTTTAATATTTGCTGGTTCGCCAATTTGTTTTCGGATAACATCAACTATTTTGGTGGCTTGTTCACGAATAGTCTTTTCGTCGTATTTATTTCTATCACCGGTAGCAGCATAAAAATGATCGCTGTCTTCGATAGCAATTAGCTGTGGTGCCAGCTCAGCTACGAAACTAAGTCGTGATTGATCTATTTTGGTAGCATCTGTAGTGAGTAGCTTAGCTAGTTCGCTTATGCGCATAACATCACCGTTTGTTTCTACTATTTCAAGGATAGTTGTCTGAGCCTCTACAAGGCTTTCAAGCTTATTATCGGCAGCGGTTTGCTTGAGTTTGGTAACAATAGCCTTTTCAAGCTGACGAACGCGTTCGCGGGTGATGCCTAATAGTTCACCAATTTGCTCTAATGTTTCCTTGCGGTCATATAGGCCAAAGCGACGGGAGACAACTTCACGCTCGCGCTCACGCTCAATAGAAGACAATATGTCCTTTATTACATTTTCCAGATTTATAGCAGTTAAGCCGTTTGTGCCTTTGGTTGTTGTCATAAGGTCAGTCTCTCCTATTTTTAAGTGAACGAACGATTTGTTTCTTGTTCTATAGTACAACAAAAACATATAACCGTCAATATTATATTTAACTATATTTATTGTAGCACATTGTAGACAACCATGCATACTATATGCATAAATGCTTATGCTATTGCTGTCTAAGTAGT
>CAYQBK010000024.1:0-3140 GCA_964415715.1 uncultured Candidatus Saccharibacteria bacterium | reverse complement strand
ATCAACCTCAAACACCGCCTCAGTATCATCGCTACGCATTATGTGTAAAGATTTTTGAATATCCAAATATTTAGGCTGTTTTTTGCGCATATATTTGGTATTTTTAACAAAATCAACAGACAATAAATGGCTTGGCACGACAACCAGCAATTTATTCGATCTGCTATATTTGCCACCCAAACCTTTAAAATAAAAACTAGTCTTTGTAATTGCTTTTTCACTATTGATAGTCCTTATTTCAAAACCTGCCCATTCCAACTCTTTGCCACGTTTGACCAAATATTTTTCGCGCAAATCCAACACACTTCCACCAGCCACTAACATAACTAAAGATTCACGTGATGCAGTCACGGGTGGGTTCACCACTCCCGATCCAACAGGTCTTAGTACTACACCCTCTAGATTATTAGAAAGCATACCCAAATCACTATTCGCGCCTACAAAATACCTAACTGTACTATTTTCAATATGAACATACATCTTCCAGCTTTTCAAAAATCCGATATATTGCGAAATTGAAACTATTGTCTTGTGCCAGCTAGATGACCCATAAACATCTTGCATTATATACAGCTCAAACCAGTAACTATATCCTAAATGTTTTTCATTTGTGCTATTCATAAAAATATTACCTATTTACATAATAGCTGAGTGTGTATATAAATATCAATCAATACACAAAGTTTTAAGATTTATGCGACCCTATGTCTGATTCTATCTTGCGAAGAACCCCTTTAGGTTCGGCTATACATAATCTTACAATTTCATCTGCTCGCCTTTGGCTATCTGCAACACTGTAAACCCTAAGCTGTGGTGCATTACCAGACGGCCTAATATGAACGATCTCTTTGTTTGAAAAATATATTCTAATGCCATCCAAATAATTTATATTTAATATTTGGCTAAACTTATCTTTAGGGTTGAAGTATTTACTAAGCTGTTCTTTGGTGATATCGCTGTCATTACTAAATCTTTTCACAATCTCGCCTGATATTTTTATATCAAAATTATCCAATAAGCCAGCTTGGGTGTGTCTTTTAATGAGTGGGCTAAATATTTTGTCTATACTACTATCAAATGCCACAACCAATGCAACCGCAATAGGTAAAAATGCATCACGTGTGGGTAGTCTTTTTAGCTTTTTATTATTTTTTACAATATCCGTCCCTAGTAGAAACCCGCCATTTACTTCCCACCCAGCAATTCGTGAATGTTTATTCATCTTAGCATTCATTGAATCTATGACATATGGGCTGCCTATTTTTGTATGCTCATGCTCAATGTTTATTTCATCCAGATAAATATCTAATACATCACAGCTACTCACTGGATACGCACAATATTCAACATCAAGCCACCTCGCAGTTATTGCACCTAAAATATCACCTCTATAAAAAGTACCATTTTTATCTATAACAAATGGCCTATCGCTATCACCATCTGTTGATATGATTGCATAAATATCATCTCTACTATTCGCTAATTCTTTAAAATATCGCAGATTTTCCTTGGTTACATTTTCTGTATCTATTGGTACAAAAACATCAGATCTGCCTACGGTTTCAACACTTGCGCCCATACCCTCTAATATTTCTACTAATAAATCTCGTCCAACTGCAGAATGTTGATAAAAGACTATTTTTTTACCGACAAGCACAGATCCAAAAAAATCTAAATATCTCTTTTTATACATCACAGAGGCTTGATCATGAACTTTATTTAATGTAATACTGGTTTTTAGGTTGCCCAACACATCAAATACTGAATCACTATATTGGGTGTTGTAAATTGCATTTCTAGTGCTTGCTACACTTTCCAAAATACCAACTTCGTCCGATTTCAAAACCTCACCAGATTTTTTGTAAAACTTTATTCCATTTCTATCAGCAGGTATGTGGCTTCCTGTAACCATTATCCCTGCTGAATTATTTTCTTGCGCAAAATATGCTAATGCAGGTGTTGGTATTAGACCAATAAACCTTGGCGTATAACCAGAGTCTGATATCGCCTTATGAACCGCCTCTAATATACGAGGTGTACTACTCCTAAGATCTCCAGCAACAAACACTACAGAGTCTGAATCTAATTCACCTATGCTAGCTATATATGACAAAAAACCAATAACATTTATATAGCATTCCAGGTCAGTCATTTCTGTAACTAGTGCCCTCAGGCCCGATGTACCGAACTTTAAATTGGTTGGCTTATATTCAAGAGAATCTATTAAAGTTTTCATATTTTTTATTTTTGAATTTTTTTAGCTATTTCGCCTACTTTATGGCTTAAATCTTTTCGAGCAACCAATACCCCATCTTTAGTGTTAATGACGACAATATTATCAAGCCCTATAACAGCTACAGGCCTATCAGTATCCTCATTGCGTATATATGCATTTTCTACTTCCACATTATATATTTTTTTGCCACGCAAATGGTTGCCATGTTCATCACTCTCATTGGCTTCATGTAGATCTTTAAAGTTTCCTATATCCATCCAGTCAAAACTAGCAGGTACAACTACTAGGCTTTTACTCTTTTCTATTAAAGCTACATCTATTACTTCATTTTCAAAACCCAAATAGGTATCTGTATACTTTTTGCTATTTTCGTCATCTATAGCTACAAGTTTGTCATAGTTTTTTCTGAGCACTGGTGCATATTGCTTCATTTCGGCTAAAAATGTATTTACACTACCGACAAAATAGCCACAATTCCACAAATAGTTACCACTGGCCATATAGTTTTTGGCAGTTTTAAAATCTGGTTTTTCTTTAAAGCTTTCTACGTGATAAACTCCAGTATATTCACTAAGCTCAACATCATGTTCTATATATCGAAATCCAGGTGCGGGGTATGTTGGCTCAATGCCTATAAGGGCTATTTCACGTCTACTACTACTCACCTCAGCCGCAAACATAAACGACCTAGCAAATCCTTGTACGTCACGTATATGGTGATCTGCGTGTATAAATGCTATAGGTTCATCAGCACCGTGTCTTTTGCTGACATGAGCTAAAGCTGCAACTATACAGTTAGCCGTCCCGCGCCTACCGGGTTCTACAACAAAATGCTCTTCATCGAGCCCAGGCAAATGTTCTTTTAAGTGGTGTGCATGACTTATACCTGGTACTACTTATATGT
>CAYQBK010000023.1:0-11614 GCA_964415715.1 uncultured Candidatus Saccharibacteria bacterium | reverse complement strand
TCGAGCATCATTAAACGAAGTTGACAACAAAATAACCTATCTTCAAATAAAACCGCTTGAAAAAATTAAACAATTCTTAATAAGCGTAGTATAGGACTAACTAGCCCTATAGGGTATGATAATAATTATGAAAACAAATAACAGCATATCTGCCAAAAGATTACGCGTTGGCGTAGTGTTTATATTCTTGTGGTGGATACCATTTTGGGCGGTTTTACCACTACTAACCGACACTATAAGCATGAGTATTACCGAAGCTACTATTATAGTTATGACAGTCCAAACTATAATAGGTTTATTGGGTTTTTTGATGGTTGGTAAGCCAATAGCCACGATGCTAAAGAGGCTGAAGTTTAGACAAGTGCCTGGAAATGTATGGTATATGGTAATACATGGTCATGAAAAGCCAGATAATATTTCAAAATAAATTTTATGACAGAACATGACATATATTTAAGTAAGCTTTCCACGACTGAAAGACGTGCGCTAGTTAGCATTATAAAATCCGTTAAAGACATAATACCCGAAGCTCAAGAGGTAATAACATATGGCATGCCTGGCTTCAAATATCATAACAAATATTTATTAGCATTTGCTTGTTTTAAAAATCATTTAAGTTTGTTTCCTGGCTCTGAAGTTATTGAAAAATATCATGATAAGCTTTCAGGCTGGAAAACATCAAAGGGGACTATACAATTTTCCGTTGATCATCCAATACCCGATGATATATTAGCTGACATCATAAACACTAGAAAAAATGCAATTAACGGTAGCTAGGTAAATTGTTTTTATGACAAGTTTAGAACTAGACAACACTTAAGCTTATCAATGATTTTCATGATATAATCATAGATGAATAATCATAAACAAAAAGGTAAAATATGATACAAAAACAATCCAATGATCCTGATGTAGAAAAAGCCGCCGCCCAAGCGCACAAGATAGTTGAAACTACGCTAAAGCAGTTGCCTCGAGCACTAAGTTATGATTATGGCGGACATCAACTCAATATCGGAGATTATGGTGTGTGTGATTACTGCACAACATCTATTGCTGAATCCCAGCAAGCCGAAGTTGCTTTACGAGATATAGCACAAAAGACAGAGGACCCTACAATTAAAGAGCATTTGCTAGTCGTATCAGAACTATTTAAACTTGAAGCAGAAACTGCCATCATTAGAGCAAAATTGCACAGTGGCCATGGTACGGAAAATATTATAAATACTATACTTGGGTTTAATTTTACTAGAAATATTGATGATAGTTATCAACATAGTCACAGTGGAGCCAAATAATATGACAAATACAGAGCTAGCTATATTACACCTGGAAAACTTGCGAAAGCTCATTACGCCCACGGGTTTGTTTTTGGCATCATCGAAAAATGTGGAGACTGGTTATGATAAAGCTTGGTTGCGAGACAATGTATATGAGGCGTTGGCATTTGAATATGCTGGCGATTGGGAAGTAGTTAGTAAAACATACCATACATTGCTAGATATATTTGATAAACATATAGATAAAATAAACTGGGCGATAACCAATAAACCATTTGAAAGCTGGCAGTTTATTCATGCTCGTTATAACCCAGAAACTCTAGAGGAATTTTGGGAGTCGTGGGGTAACAAACAGCACGATGCAGTAGGTGCTGTACTGTTTAAAATTGCAGATTTTGAATCGAAGGGAAAAAGTGTTCTCCGCAACGAGAGAGATAGGCGTACAGTACAGACACTGATCTACTATATTTGTAATGTCGAATATTGGCATGATGCAGACTCAGGTATGTGGGAAGAAAACGAAGAAGTCCACGCAAGTTCGATTGGTGCAGTTCTAGCGGCATTGAAAAAATGGAAAGAAGTTGGTGGTATGGATGTTGATCAAGATGCAATAAATAGGGGACAAAACGCTTTAGATAAGCTTTTGCCACGCGAATCTGAATCAAAATTTACTGATCTTGCATTGTTGTCTTTGATATTTCCATACAATATTGTTGATCAAGCCATGGCAAACCAAATAGTCGACAATCTAGTGTATCACCTTGTAAAAGACAAGGGTGTTATGAGGTACAAATTCGATCATTATTATAACAAAAATAGCGATGGTTATTCTGAAGAGGCCGAGTGGTGTTTTGGACTTTCTTGGTTGGCAATATGTTATAAAAAATTAGGTAATCCACAAAAGGCAGAAGAATTTCTCCAAAAAGCAGCAAATACTATAACGGCCGATGGCAAAATACCAGAATTATATTTCTCTCATACTGAAGAAGCAAATGAAAATAATCCACTAGGTTGGTCTGAGAGTATGTACGTTTCTGCCCTATATGAATTGAATCAATAAATATTATGATAATTTCCTCAGTGTTACTTCAGTTTTTGGGTATATTCTTCAACGGTATATTATAAAAAAAGGAATCATATGAATGTAGCGACAAGAGGAGTACGCAATGCTTTTCGAAACCCGATACGAACATTATCAATCGTAATAATTTTGGGGCTAAGTATTGGCCTGGCCTTATCAATGTTTATTGCTCGACAATCAGTTGACAACAAGATCCAATCAGTTAAAAGTTCTATCGGTAATACTGTATCAATTACTCCGGCTGGATCTCAGGGCTTTCAGGGGGGCGGTGAACCACTAACAACTGCACAACTTGCCAAAGTATCAGCTGTACCGAACGTAACTAATGTACACGAAAGTTTAAGCGATAGACTAACATCAACAGATACAAATTTGACATCTGCTATAGAGCCTGGTTCACTTGGCAATAGGTCAGGTCGCAATTCAGGGGTTGGGTTTTCCGTTCCACCACCAGAAAACAACAACTCGCAACGATCAGCAAGTGAGAGTGGCGGCACCCAAATAACTCGTACATTCACTCCACCGATAATAGCTACAGCTTCAAATGATATATCATCAGCTACTACCTATGGCGGAAGTACGGTCAATTTTATTTCTGGCAAAGCACTTGATGCTACTAAGGATGCTAATGATGCTGTCATAGGTAAATCCCTGGCATCGAAAAATAATTTATCAGTTGGTTCAACGTTCACCGCCTATGGCTCAACTGTCACAGTAGCTGGTATTTATGATAGTGGCACAACATTTTCTAATGCAGGCTTAGTGTTTAGTTTGCCAACTTTACAAAGATTGTCAGGCCAGTCAAATGCTGTAACTAGCGCTACAGTAACTATAAATTCTATCGATAATGTCGATGGAGCTGTTAGTGCTATTAAGACGGTGATGGGTAATAGTGCCGACGTAGTTAGCAACCAAGAAACATCCAAACAGGCACTTGAACCACTGCAAAGTGTCAAATCAATATCTACCTTTAGCCTCGTAGCAGCACTTGTGGCTGGATCGGTGATCATATTATTAACGATGGTAATGATTGTTCGTGAACGGCGCCGAGAGATAGGTGTTATGAAGGCTATTGGAGCTACAAATAGTAAAATAGTGCTACAGTTTATTGCCGAAGCTATAACATTAACAACATTAGGTTTGTTTGTTGGTTTAGTTATTGGAATTGTTAGTTCGGGGCCACTGACAAAGGTACTAGTTAATAACAGTACATCTTCGACCGCTAGCCAGCAGGGTGGTTCTGGAGCTGGACGGGGACCCGGTGGTTTTAGAGGTCTTGGTAATACTGGACTGCGAGATATCCGAACAGTAAAAGCAAACATTGGTCCAGAAGTATTTGTTTATGGTTTTAGCGCGGCGCTTATCATAGCTATTGTTGGTAGTGCATTACCGGCGTTATTGATAAGCAAAGTAAGACCAGCAGAAATAATGAGGGCAGAATAATGATAGAAGTTAAAGATCTTAAAAAAGTGTTTAAATCAGGTGATACAGATGTGACTGCTGTAAATAATATTAGTCTTAAGGTAAATGACGGGCAGTTTGCATCGATAGTAGGTAAAAGTGGAAGTGGAAAAAGTACTTTACTTAGCATACTTGGCGCATTAGATAAGCCAACATCAGGCAATATATTAGTGGGTAAAAAAGATATTACAAAACTGCATGATCGGGCATTGACAAAATATCGCGGACAAAAGATCGGTTTTGTATTTCAAAATTACAATCTTATACCTAATCTCACTGCTATAGAAAACGTAATGTTACCGATGGAATTTACAGGATTGCCAAAAAAGAAACGATCAGAACGAGCTAAGCATTTACTGGATCAAGTTGGGCTGGTAGGGGATAAACAAAAACGCAAACCCGGACGTCTAAGTGGTGGTGAACAACAGCGTGTAGCTATTGCACGAGCACTAGCAAACAAACCTCAGCTGATATTGGCCGATGAACCAACAGGCAATCTAGATAGTCAAACAGGCAAAATGATATTCGATTTGTTGCATAACCTGGCAAGAACTGAAAATACCACCATTATTGCCGTTACGCACGATCTGTCAATAGCTGGCAAGACAGATGTTACATTTAAATTAAATGATGGAAAGTTGGAGAAGAATTAATATGGATGAAGTAAAGACTAGTAAGAAATCTAAAAAATCATCGATTATGCCAATATTGTTTGGCTTGGTGGGTGTATCACTAATAATATTGGCATTTTTTGGAGGTATACAATACCAGAAACACAATCAAAAAAACAAAACTAATAGTTTCACTGGTATGTCACAACGGGGTGGTTTTAATGGCGGTGGAGGAGGCATGTATAACGGTCAACGTCCCATACGAGGCACAGTTAGCTCTGTGGGCAGTAACTCCATTACTATTAGTGATAGAGATGGTCTGAGCAATACATTTAGCATATCCTCGAGTACAAAAATAACCAATCAAGGACAATCAGCCAATATTAGTGATATCAAAAATGGTGACACTGTCATGATTGTTGCTGATAGCGGCAACAGTAAACAGGCCAACTCTATCATGATTAACCCTGTTATGTCAGGTAGGATGCGGGGTGGCAATACAAATAACCAATATCCAAGCAACTAAAATATATTCAAAATAACACTTCTGTGATAAGTTATATTCATGGATCAAAAACAGTTAGCGCAGCAGACAAAGCCATTTGGAATAGTTCTTATTGCACTTCTAACTCTCATAGTAATTAGTGTTGTATTTTTTCACTCGGTAGAGCACTGGAGTTGGTTAAATAGCTATTATTATACAATCGTCACTATAGCCACTGTTGGATATGGAGACTTTGTGCCCACAACAGATGTGGGAAAAATAGGGGCCACTATATTAATTATGTTAGGTATCGGCCTATTTAGTACGTTCGTTTCATTGCTACTTAAACGTCGAGCTTTGAAGACAATAGAAAATCGTGAACGTCGTATTGAAAAGAAAATAAAAAAAGATAATCCATTGTAAAAGGGTCATTAGAGGATAAAAAACATCAACCATTCATCAGCCTAATAGTCCTATTGTCTGGAGTAATATTGTTGGCATTCAACGTAGTATTTGGATATTTTTTTGATATTCTTTCATCAACAAAACTAGAAGATATGCATAATATTATCAGTTCAACAATATATGTTATTGGTATTATGGGCGTAGTACTTTTGTTTGTAGGTCCTATTGCTTCGATACTTACACTAAACAGAAAAGACACATAGTTTACTATATTAAATAGATACTTTATTTACGCACCTATATCTGTTATAGTTACAAATGTTTCATGCACCCGTAGCTCAGCGGATTAGAGCATCTGTCTTCGGAACAGAGGGTCGGCGGTTCGAATCCGTCCGGGTGTACCACGAAAATGCCTCGGCTTTAGTCGAGGCATTTTCGTGGTCATGCACAGATTGATTTTGGACAGCCGACGCCAAGGGTCGGTGTGAGAATTGCCGGTGGCAGTTCGCAAGGAAATCTACTCTTCAAAACTTATTTTGAAAGATGTAGTTTCGGGCCTGCCAGAGGTAGGTCGAATCCGTCCGGGTGTACCATTTCCCAGTTTTTTGTATGTTGATGACTGCTTCAAACGGTTTTTTCAGATTGAATTGCAGCTTTTTACCGTCTAGACGTTCGAAAGTATGAAGTCGATGAAGATAGTATCCAAGTTAGGTTGTACTAACGTAGCAACACTGCCTAGAGCTTCGTCATAGAACGTTGACCCTAGCGTTGTGGGCGTAGCTAATAAGCCTACTCGCTGAAAGCCAGCGGCTTTAATTTGCTCTGCGACAAGTCTGGGTATGGATAGAAATGGCACGCTGGTTACGGCCTGTAATTCAGGCAGTAAGATGTGCACAGTATTACAAGCGATGCCGTTGATAGTACAGCCGACTTGTTCCAGCACTTTAGTACGCTCAATGAGCATTTGTTTAGCTTTTTCAATTTCGCTTTTGTTTGATATGAAGTTCGGCACGGGTACGTTAAGCAGCACAATTTCTGGATAGTCGTCATCAACGGCAGCAGGTGTATATTTCTGTGTACCTTTAATTAGCAACTCATACAGTTTTGCACTAGCTTGAGGCCCCATACCGCCAAGAATTCCTATGGCGGACATGATAGTCTCCTAAGTTAAGAAGATATAGATTCAGATAGTAATTTAATGTAGTCGGGCTTAAGCCCAGTGCAAGAGATGCAGAGCAACGAGTGATTTAACTAGTGAGAAAATGTTGCTCAATTTCATAAGCGGTACTGTAACACAGTTATATTTGACAGTCAATAACTCTTATGTTAAAGTAATTATATTATGCCCGCATATCATATAACTGGACCGTCTGGATCAGGTAAAAGCACCGTTGGTAGAGTTCTACAACAGCAGGGCTTTAGAGTTATTGAAACAGATTTTGAAGACGACTTGAGCGACTGGTTTGATACTCAAACTCACGAACGAGTTACTGAAATGCCGAAACAGCCCTATCCTAAAGAGTGGGCAGCAACTCATAGATGGTTTTGGGACGCCAGTCGTATGAGTGAATTATTAGATAGCGTTGGTGATGAACCTGTATTTTTTTGTGGTGGTGCTAACAATGAGGGTGACTTTTGGAATAGTTTTCGACTACATTTAGGTCTTTGCGTTGATGGTCCAACACTTAAGAAACGCCTACAGCCGAGAGAGCCAGAGCGTTGGGTAGATGGTTCGGCTGAACTGAAACGGAATTTGGAATGGAATGAGAAATTTAGGCAAGTTTGTATAGCAACAGGAACAATCGTCATTGATAGCTTGGTATCGCCTGATATAGTAGCGGATACTATTTTGAGACACGTTCAAAATTAAGTATTACTACCCGTTTTCTCTAGACTGCCACCGTCAGCCCTAGTTCGGGCAAACCATTGCCCAGATAGTCTTTGGCGATACGCAATTCCCGTGATATTTGTATAATAACTTCGTAGCACTCTGTACGTAACACGTCGGGTAGCTGGTCTTCTCGAAAGATTTGATAAAAACGGTGCTCCTATCAATATCATTGGTCAACAAAATGCTAGGGCACTGAACGCTATACTCACCGCGTATTGTATTGATACATCTATAAAAACGGTTGCCGTATCTGAACTCGCAAGAACGCAGCAGACAGCAGAGCTTGCTGGTTTTAAGCATATCGTTGTGAACCCGCTTTTGAACGAAATAAATACTAATAACCCCAAAAAAACACTTGAGTTGGTAGCAGATTGCAAACTTCCCGAGCAAGCTATTGCTATGACTAGAAAAATACTAAAAAACCCACCACCCCCAAAATTTGGGTTACACATAGCCTAGTAATTACTGCTTTACGGGCTGAATTGGGTATAAGCGACTCGCAAAGCTTTATTCCAGACTGCTGTGAAATACGAACTATAGAATTATAGGACGACAATTGAAAATTTACACAAATATTCGTTTTTTAAGACATCACGTAAAAATCTATCATTTCTGATAAACTATTTGTTAGTGAATAGTATTGCCTGCAAAGATTTCCCAGACTATAAATATGATATACAGGCAGTTTCTAGTGGAACATGGGATGCACTATATACCGCAGGATGTTTTAAAAAGGGCAACTTTAGCTTTGCTTCTGGCCAAACTGCAACATTAAAGGTAGACGCCGAAGAGCTATATAACCACAAAGAGCAACTAGATAGGGTACTTGGATATTTTGCTACATTTCCTTGTATTTCAAACACCGATGTTTTGCTATATGTGCCCGATGGAATGCGAGAATTTACCAAAATACTTGGTGAAAATTTAGATAAACCAGTGGTCAATATTCAGCGTAGACCAAACTACACAACAAAGTACGATTTTGAATTTGCTAGTTCAGAAGATGAATCTTTGGCCTTATCAGCAAACCGGCTTGTTATATGTGAAGATGTTGTTACAACGCTTGGTTCTGTAGCGGCAGTCAGGACATTGCTACCAGTAAATGAAATCGTGCATTCTGTTGCTATGTTGCGCAGGAATTCTGTAAACCCTAAATACCAAGCGGGTTTAGTAAATCATTACTTGATTGAGCTTGAAGTGCCTACTGATAGTGTAGAGTTTGATAATTTATTGACCCAAGGCTGGCCACATCTTTAAATTGATTCTGCTAGGTTTCTTTTTGCTATATTAACTGTGATAAACTTTTTGAACTGATGAGAAATGGTTTTTTTCTATGTTTTTTGCTCAGTGTTACGTAGGCTATGCAGGCTGCAAATAGCTGAACAGTACCCATGACAATGAATATTCCCTTAAACCCAAATAGCCCAATAGCTACTCCACCAATGGCTGAGCCTATAGATATTGCTATCATGTTGCCGGCATCTAGCCATGACCATTCTTCGCTTTCACGGCCATGTTCCTGTAGTTTTGCAAAAATAGTCTTATATGCAGGTAGGGTTATACCTGTAGCCAGTGCATTGAACGCAAAAACCAGTACTAAACTAGCAAGGCTGTGAGTAAATAAGAATAAATACGCACCTATTGAATACATGAAAAATCCAACTACCACCAGCTTATCTTTGTTTAAATGGTTTTCATATCTACCAAAAACTAGTAAAAATACCATTGTTAACATAGAATAATATGCCCATAAAAGCCCCGTCATACTAGCACTAATACCTATACTATATGCATATAGCGAATAAAATGGAGCAAACAGCTGATATCCAATAAAGCTAATAATATTAACAAATATTAACAATTTTAGTTTTTTTGTCTTCATTTATATGTTCATTATAACACTATAGATAAATATCATCATGCATGCTGTTTCATTTTTTTGATATACTTTTTGAATGAAAAAAGTTGGAATAGTAGGATACGGTAGATTTGGTGAGCTGTTAGCAGATATGTGTGTCAATTCATTTGATGTATTTGTAGTTGAACCAGATAACGACCGGCATAGCGTAGCAGTGGCAAAAGGCCTAAGGACAATAATGTTCGAGGAGCTTGCAAATATTGACTATATATTTTTAGCAGTTCCTATATCTATATTTGAACAAACAGTAAAAAAACTTTCACCATTGGTAAACAAAGACACAGTTGTTGTTGATATATGTTCTGTGAAAATATACCCAGTGCAAATAATGAAAAAAAATCTATCAAATTGCCAAATATTAGCCACACATCCTATGTTTGGCCCAGACAGCGCAAAGATTGGCTTAAGTGATATGCAAATAATCACATGTCCTATTAGCATAGAGCAAAAAAACCTAGATATATTAAATAGCTTTTGGTCTAGCTTTGGTTTAGAAAATATTGTTACGACACCAGATGAACATGATAGGCAAACAATATACTCCCTAGCGTTCACTCACGCCATAGCCAATGTAATAAACAACATGGATTTGCCCAATATCACATATACAACACGTAGTTTCAATGCTATAACAAGGGTAGCTGAGCTGTCGGCAAAGGACACTAAACAGCTTTTTCATGATATGCTTATGTATAATCCCTATTTGTCGAACATGCAACATGAATTAGAAAAAGCAGTGTCAAAAACAAATGTAACACTTAATAGAATCAAGCAAGATCAAGCTACGCTATGGCCCTAGATCAAGTTGTAAAAAATAATATTTTTTAGAGTAGTTCTAATTTTTTTCTGGCAACTGCTTTTGGGGTTTGACGCTTTCTTTTTCGACCATAGCTAGCGCCTTTGTTAGGACATCTAGCATACTTTTGGCATGTTCATGACTCATACCAACCTTGGCAACAGCCATTGGTTGGGTGCCTGGTGTACCTAAACCTTGCATAAAATTCATCACAAGTCCATATTTATTGGCGTTTATATGTATTACATCTGTATATATTATTTTACTATCATCATTTGCTAAAAAAGCTTGGTTTATTGGTATAAAATCATTTGTTCCAATACTTGCCCGACCTGTTAGAGCCTGATCATATCCTGCTAACTTCCACATTTTCAACGCTTCATCTTCACGTAGTGAAAAATGACTAATCAGTAGTAAAACAAGATCTTCTGGTGGCTGGAATTCGCCAGCTTCAAGTGTTGTTAGTAGTTCATTATCAATTTCAACTGCTCCTGAAACGTCAGCAATAGTTTCCTTTGCTCCTTCACGCAGATTCTTTAAGTTTGTTCCAAAATCACTATATGGTAGTGTATTTTCATTCTTTTTCATAAATATATTATAACTCATTTATTGCAAACAAACGCCAGTTAAATATTTTTTGAATATCAATCTTTGGTTTTATACAGATATATGATGGGCAATATTGTAATAGCAAGTATAATCACTAAGCCGGGTATAAAATACGGTAGAAACTGGGTGTTGGCTGGCGGATTATTTTTGTATAGAAACCACAGTGTCTGTAATACGACGACTATCAATAAAACTGCTGCTAGCACATGAGTTATAGCAAAAGCCCAGTCTATATAGTTTGTTTTTATTTTGTTACCGCGTACATAGAATATGTATATGTATAGAACTGCACGAACACCCAGCGCTACGGCTGCGAGGAATGTTGCAACAAATATTGCCGACGATAGGTTATCGAGCACAGACGTAAACATCATTACCAGCATAACTATGCCGGCAACTAGCAGGGTATGTGTTATTTCCCAGGTAGCGCTTAGGTAGCCGTATCTACCGGCTTTCGGTTTATTGAGCCGCCTGAAACTGAGATATGTTTCGTATAGGAAGGCAATAACAAATAACGTTACTGGCACAAGAAATAATATAAGTGCGCTTATCATTTTTTAACCTTAGCCTGTTCTTTGTTGGACTTAACAATTTTTAATATTGCTAAAATAGTAACAATAAATAGTAGCAAATAGGCAAGTGGGAATATATAACCAAAACTAGAAATATCGTTCGTTTTTGTAACTGCCTGAGCGGTTGTTACGTAACCATGAACTGCCCACGGCTGACGGCCGATTTCGGTCAACATCCAGCCTAACTCAACAATTATTAGGCCAAAAAACCCTACAATTATAAGTGGTACAAGTGTATAAGTTTTTGCTAGTAGGTTAGGTCGCCATAGTTTTATAGCCAAAAATAGCCCTATTACCGTAGCCAATATGCCAACAAGGACAAGCTTGATATTGAATAGTACATGTATGTAGCTGGGGGGTCGTTGGTTTTTTGGCACTTCTTCTAGGCCCTTAACAACCGTTTTGGTGCTGTTGCCCGCAAGTATACTCAGGGCATTCGGTATTTTTATATATGGGCCCTTTAGTTCGCCATTTTCATTTGGGACTCCGCCAAATATAAATGGCTGGTT
>CAYQBK010000022.1:0-14265 GCA_964415715.1 uncultured Candidatus Saccharibacteria bacterium | reverse complement strand
ACTAACAAGGCGGCAGGTGAAATGCGCCAAAGGGTAGCCGAACTATTGGGCCAAAATTCGCAAAACCGTAGTTTTATGCCCTATATGGGCACTTTTCATAGTATTTGTGTCAGGTTACTGCGCCAGGAAGGCGAACATATTGGATTGCCGACCAATTTTATTATATTTGATGAGTCCGACAGACAATCGTTGATCAAACAGATTGTTAAACAACAAAAAATAGATGACAAAAAATCTCCCGTTCGTTCAATAGCTGGCATGATAAGCGGGGCAAAAAATGAGCTAATATCGCCAGCCGAATTTGCAGGTACCGCAGGTACGCCCCTACAAAAAATAGCCGCCCAAGTGTTTCCGCTATATGAAAAGGGTTTGCGGGCGCAAAATGCCCTAGATTTTGATGATCTTATTGGTCGAACTGTTGCCCTGTTTGCGAATAATCCCGAAATTCAACAAAAATGGCAAACAAGGTTCAAATACATATTGGTTGACGAATATCAGGATACCAACGCAGCTCAATACAAGCTGATCAAGTTATTGACAAATTCTAAGAATAATATTTGTATCTGTGGGGATGATTGGCAGTCAATTTACGGATGGAGAGGGGCAGATTTTCGTAATATTTTAAATTTTGAGCGGGACTATCCAAAATGCACGGTTATCAAACTAGAACAAAACTACCGTAGTACAAAAAACATATTAGATGCTGCTCATACGGTCATATCAAAAAACTCAAAAAGATCTGAAAAAAAAGCTATGGACAGCCAGAGGTGATGGTAGTCCAGTGCAGGTTGTGGGTGTTAACAGTGAACGGGCTGAAGCTGAAACAATTATACGACGCATAAAAAACTTGGTTGATATTGGAGTCCGTAGCTACAATGATTTTGCAGTACTGTATAGAACAAATGCCCAAAGTCGCGGTATCGAAGAGCAGTTTGTTAGGTTTGGCTTGCCGTATAAGATAGTTGGTGGTGTGCGGTTTTATGACAGGGCCGAGGTCAAAGACATTATGGCTTATTTGCGGCTAATATATCAGCCTGAAGACATAGTCAGTTTTCGACGAATAGTGAACATACCTACCAGGTCAATAGGTGCAAAGTCTATTGAGAGTTTTTTAGACTGGCGGGTAGAAAACGGCTACACCCTGCAACAAGCTATGGAAAACTGTGAAAATGCACCTATCACACCTAGGGCTCGTTTAGCGCTGGTTAGTTTTAGCTATATTATTGCCAATTTTAGGCAGGCCAGCGAAGAAATGATGGTTGCCAACTTGCTAGAATCACTACTTAAGAAAATAGATTATTGGCATTATTTGGCTGATGGCACAATACAAGCTGAATCACGAACCGAAAACATCAAAGAGCTTCTAAGCGTTGCCAAAGCCTATAGCGAGGTTGGCCTGACCAGCTTTTTAGAAGAAGTTGCCTTAGTTAGTGATATTGACATGGTCAAGGAGGGCGCGCCAGCGGTGACACTTATGACACTTCATGCCGCCAAAGGGCTAGAGTTCCCGATAGTATTTATGCCAGGTATGGAAGAAACAATATTTCCACATTCTAGAGCTATGTATGACCAGTCGGAAATGGAAGAAGAGCGTCGTCTGTGCTATGTAGGTATGACTAGGGCCAAAGAAGAGTTATATTTGCTTAGTGCTAGTAGCAGGGTATTGTACGGGTCTATTCAAAGTAACCCACCATCACGATTTATTGCCGAAATAGACAATATCAATATTTCAAACAACTATCCGCAATTTGATTATAGTGGCGTTTCATTATCTGCAAGTAATCAAAATAACATAGATATCGACCAAGAGCCACGCTATACGCCAGAGTTAAATGAGGGTGACGGTGTTAAACATCGGGTGTTTGGCATAGGTACCGTTATGGAGATAGACGGTGACAACGTTGCGGTTTATTTTAAGGGCAAGGGTCAAAAAAAGCTAAATATTTCCTTTGCCCCACTAGAAAAGATTGAATAAGTAATATGAAGCTATCAACAATAATCGGGAAAATTATATATATTTTTGCGTATCCGGCCATATGTCTGATAGTCTGGCGGTCTAGGCGGGCCTATGTGGCTGTAGTCTATGACAAAAAGTTATTGGTTACCAAAAACTGGTTAAGTATACAAAACATTTGGCGCTTGCCGGGCGGTGGACTACATAAACATGAAACATTTATACAGGGCGCACTGCGTGAGCTGTACGAAGAAACAGGCATAAAACTACATGAAGATAGCTTGAGTGTATTGACAGAACCCACCATGCATGAGAAGCATTTTGAATATCAGATATTTTTGGCCAATATCGATGCTAGCAAAACAAAGCTAAAGCTACAAAAACCCGAAATATCCGAAGCTGAGTTTGTAGAAATAGATAAATTGCGTAAAACACCCAGCCAAATCGAATATGAAGTCCAAAAAATCTTAAATATTATCTGAATATATTTTTAACAAAAAGTATATAATTATAGATATGAATTCACCAGAAAACGTAGATTATAATAGTCAAGAACCAGTAAGCAATCCTAGTTCACAGCTTGCCGAAGCTCAGATTAAGTTTATGCAGAAACGAGCAAAACTTCGGGTTGAACTCGAAAAACAACTTGCAGATAAAGTTCGAAAAAATAAGATGACTTACAAAGAATATATTGCAAGACTTAATAAGTTTGACTTCACTACAGCCAAACAAGCAAATAAAAGGATAATATGAATCAAACTGTAATAGTAAATGCTAAAAACATCAAGAAGACGTTTAGATACCAAAAGAAATCAGCTGGTATAAAAACCTGGTTTAAACCAGAATATGTCGAAGTTGAAGCAGTAAAAAATATCAGCCTTACTATAGAAAAAGGTGAGATGGTTGCGTTTATTGGCCCAAATGGCGCCGGCAAATCTACTACTATCAAAATGCTATCAGGTATACTGTCACCAACATCTGGTCATGTACAAGTTTGTGGCTTAAATCCAATACATGAGCGGGCAAAACTCAGTTATAAAATTGGTTGTGTTTTTGGCCAACGGTCGCAACTACTACCCAACCTGCCGTTGCGCGATAGTTTTGAGCTATTTGGCAAAATGTATGATCTGACAAATGAACAAATAAATGCCAGAATAGCCGAGCTATCGGAAACATTCAACCTGCACAAAATAATAGACCAACCAACTCGTCAGCTATCACTCGGCCAGCGAATGCGTGGCGAGATTGTGGCTTGTATAATTCACCGACCCGAAATAGTATTTCTGGATGAACCAACCATAGGTCTAGATATTGAAGCAAAACTAAGCTTGCGCAAAATATTGCAAAACTTAAACGAAAAAGAGGGGACAACTGTATTTTTGACTTCTCATGACACTGGTGATATCGAGGCTATAGCTCAGCGGACTATAGTAATAGACAGAGGCACGATTATAGTTGACGAAGAAACAAAAAAACTCCGTAGCCAGTTTGTAACAAAGAAATATTTCAAAGTATTTTATGAAAAAAAGCCAGACGAAACTCTAATACCGGGTATGAATATGACATTTCGTGAAAACACCATAAAGGCGTCGGTCGATACAAAACAGTACAATGTCAACGACGCGCTAGCAAACCTGTCAAAACTAGGTTATATAAAAGACATACAGGTGTACGATGAAAAATTAGATGATGTAATACTGGCTATATATAGCGGTGCGAAAAAACATGAAACCAATAAATAATTTTATATTAGTTCTAAAAATGAATACTAGACAAGCCTGGTTTCATAGGGGCTCTGCCAATGCTCAGATATTGTCATGGGCAATTCGTATGGGTATGACCATAGTTTTGTATTATTTTGTTTATAAAACATACAATATTGGTTCGGTAAATGGCATAACTTTTCAGATAGCTACCAGCAGTATGATACTTTATGCCTTGTTTGTAGGTACGGGCTACAGAAATTTGTTTAGCATTATCAACCGCGATGTTAAATCTGGAGCTATAGAAGTATGGGTAAATAAACCCGTCAGCTATATACATGTTAAGGTTGCCGAAACTTTTGGCAAAAATTTACCAGTGTTTTTTGGTCTACTTGTAGCTGGTTTTGTTTTTTGGTTTGTCAGCGGTCAGTTGCCGGTTGTTGAAAATATGCCACTTCGCTTGTTAGCTGCGGTCCCGATAGCTATTTTGGGGCTAGTTATTGCGACGCTGCTATATGTTATTATTGGCCTCAGTGCAGTCTGGTTAACAGAGGCAAAGCCAATATACACTATAGTAGATAAATTTATTATGATTTTCGGCGGTGCGTATATTCCTATTGGGTTTTTTCCACCAGCTCTTAGGTTGGTTGGTGAGTTATTTCCTACAGGAGCGGCCATATATATAACTCAGCTATTTTATACAAACTTTCTGGATAATTTTCCGCGGTTTATAGCAGTTCAAATATTTTGGCTAGTTGTTTTATCTACTGGTGTGTATTTTATGTCCAAATCCGTTAACCAAAACTTAACTATCAATGGTGGCTAACATGGTAAATATTATCAACGAATTTAAGTTTTATATATTTCTGCTCAGGAAAAATTTTAGCAACGAAAAAGCACTTCGCCTGAGTTTTGGGGTTCAAATATTCGGCATGATACTCAATAACCTGGCTTTTTATGTTATATGGTATTTTTTCACCAAAGCTATCGGCGAAACCAATGGCTGGGGTGTAAAACAAACATTTGGCTTAGTAAGTGTCTGTATACTTACATATGGCATAACATTTACACTGTTTGGCGGCATTGGATCATTGCAAGACAAGATATTATCTGGTTCTTTTGATAGTTTATTAACCAGGCCAAAAAGTTTGTATCTTCGTATTTTAAACCAGCAGTTTAGTAGTTCGGCAGTAGGTGACACCATACAGGGGCTTATTGGTATATGTATATTTTTTGCTATAACACAGGCTAGTTTTGGACAAATAGCAATATTGGTACTCATGTTACCACCAGCGGTATTGGTTTTTGCTTCATTTAGCATGATAGGTGATTGTATTGTTTTTTGGTTCCAACACGCCGAGGGTCTAAACAGGGCATTTAGCGATCTTATCTTGTTACCAGCGACTCAACCCATAACGTTATTAACAGGATTTATGAAATTTTTATATATATTTATCATACCGGCTATGCTGATGGCAGGCATGCCAACACTGGCTTACACACAAAGCAACTGGAAAATGGTCGTACTGTCATATGCCATAGCCATAGTCTGGTTTATGTTGTCAAAATATGTTTTGGCTAGATCACTCAACAAATACGAAAGTGCCAACTACTTCGGTTAATCAAATATTGGTTCATTATTTTACAGGGACTATGGTTGACGTATTTGTTATAATAGATGTTAACGATTTATTTTTTAGAATAAATCGATACTTATATGAATATTATTACTAAAATATCCGCACTTGTTCATAAGCACGCTTTTGCATCGGGTGTATTTGCTGTTATATTTGGTTTTTTCTTTTTTTCACTTAGTTTGGTAGTGGCAAATGGCCAGACAGTTGGACCAACAGACAATCATGTTGTTAGCTTGTATGTTGATAACAACGACTCTACTGTTCCTACACGGGCAAAAACTGTCGGTGAATTTATAAAAAACGCCAATATTACTCTCCAAAAAGAAGATTTAGTTGAGCCAAAACTTGATACACCAATAACAGAAGATAACTTTAAAATTAATATATATCGAGCCCGGCCAATTACTATTGTTGATGGCATTACCAAAACTACAATATTATCCCCACAAACAAGCCCAGTGCTTATTGCATCAAAGGCTGGAATACAGACATACCCTGAAGATAACTTAGACTTGTCTGTTGTCAATGATTTTTCGACTGAGCAAGCCATAGGTGAAAAACTAGTTATAGATAGAGCTACGCCAATAAGTTTTAGCCTGTATGGATCAACTCCAGCGGTATATCGGACCCATCTGAAAACTGTCGGTGATTTTTTAGCTAGTCAAAAAATAATACCTGAACCAGGCGCAACAGTTAGCCCTGGTGTTGATAGCCCGATAACATCTGGGATGAACTTATTTATATCAAAGTTCGGTAAGAAAACCATATCCGAAGAGCAGTCTATTCCGTTTGACACTCAAACCAATCCTAATCCAGATCAACCAGTTGGAAAAATAACTGTTACATCACCAGGCAAGCCTGGTAAGAAACAGATTTCATACGAGATTGATCTAAAGGATGGTAAAGAAATAGGTCGGCGCGTAATACAAGAGGTTGTGGTTGAGCAGCCAGTTAACCAGGTTCAAACTAAAGGCACCAAGTTTAATCAAGTGTCTGGCGATAAGCAAGATTGGATGCGAGCAGCTGGCATACCCGAGAGTCAATTTGGGGCTGTAGATTTTATAATTGGTCATGAATCAGGCTGGCGACCAAATGCATTGAATGGTGGTGGTTGTGCTGGCTTAGGTCAAGCTTGCCCAGCATCTAAACTAGCTAACGCCTGCCCAAACTGGCAGTCCGACCCTGTTTGTCAGCTACAGTTCTTTGGTGGTTATGCTAGTAGGTACGGTGGCTGGTCTGGAGCCTACAACTTCTGGATAGTCAACCATTGGTGGTAAAAAATTTGCAGTTTTCAGATGCCCAGCCAGATAAATCATTAGGGCAACATTGGTTGTACGATACAGATATTTTAACTAAAATAGCTAGTAGCGCCGATGTATCAACAGGCGATTTTGTTATAGAAATAGGCCCAGGTTTAGGGACTTTAACAGACGTGTTGTTAGAAAAAGGGGCAAATGTTTTAGCTATCGAGTTTGACACACAACTATATAAAAATCTTGTCAAAAAATATAAAAACAATGCCAATATTCAAGTAATTAACCAAGACATACTCCGCTTCAATTTCGAAGATATTGCACAGCCATACAAGGTAGTGGCAAATATTCCATATTATTTAACATCAAAACTCATGCGGATATTGGCCGATTTAAACAATAGACCAAGTATGGCAGCATTACTTATCCAAAAAGAAGTTGCTAGGCGGATAGCCGATAGTCCTGGCAATATGTCTAAGCTTAGCGTATTTACTCAAAATAGTTACAATGTTAGTTTGGGTGTTTTGGTTGGGCCTGAATATTTTTCTCCACCCCCAAAAGTTGATTCACAGGTTATAATTTTGAGAAATCGTATACAAAAAGTAGTTCCCACCGATATTGAAATTAAATTTCGCGTTGTTGTAAAAGCTGGCTTTAGTGAAAAACGCAAAAAACTTCGTAGTAGCCTGAGTGGTGGACTCCGTATCAGTAAAGATTCTGCCGATGAATTATTGAAAAGATCTGGTATAGATCCTAGCGTGCGCGCCCAAGAACTATCTATACAAAATTGGATATCATTAGCTAAAAATATTTAAATAGTCAATATGATATAAAAATAGGTTATAATTTTATAATGACAAAAGAAACTATAAATATACCAGTGTCTAACAGTGGTCATAAACACCCGCTTTTGGCTGTATTCTTAACAGTTTTTATTGATCTTCTTGGTGTAGGTATACTTATACCAGTATTCCCACAGCTGGTTAACCCAGGTTCGCCTGATTCTATATTGCCAGCAGGCTGGACAATGGCCCAAGGGTTTATATTGCTGGGCTGGTTGAGTGCTGCTTACCCACTTGCCCAGTTTTTGGCAGCTCCTATTATGGGTCAGTTGGCCGATAGGTATGGACGTAAGCCAGTATTGGCATTTTCGATATTTGGCACATCGGTCGGCTATGTGCTATTTGCAGTCGGTTTAATAACCAAAAACATACCTTTGCTTTTTGCGTCACGAATATTGGATGGCGTTACTGGTGGTAATATTTCGGTAGCCCAGGCGGCTATAGCAGACATAAGCACCCCTAAAAATAGGGCCAAAAATTTTGGTCTTATTGGTATGGCATTTGGATTAGGGTTTATTTTGGGTCCATATATCGGTGGCAAGCTTATTGATCCAAGTATTATGAGCTGGTTTAATGTGGCTACACCTTTTTGGTTTGCAGCTAGCTTAGCATTTTTAAATATGATAATGATATTATTATTCTTACCCGAGACACTAAAAGTAAAAATAAAAAAACGCCTAGATCTAACCAAGCCATTTCATAATATTGCTTCGGCTTTTTCACGACCCGGCCTAAGAGACATTATGCCATCTAGTTTTCTGTTTACAGCCGGGTTTACTTTTTTTACTACTTTTTTTGGGCTAATACTGCTCCAAAAGTTTAACTTTAGCCCTAGTAACACTGGTGACTATTTTGCTTACGTCGGTCTATGGATTGCTATTGTTCAGGGTGGTATAGTCGGCAAAGTATCAAAAAAGTATAAAGATTTTCAAGTACTCAGGTTTAGTATGTTTATAACGGCTGTTAGTTTGCTAGGCTATGCGTTTATACCAGCTGGCGAATATCGATGGCTGTTTCTTGTAGCCCCATTTCTAGCGCTCGGCAACGGGCTTACTATGGCATTTAACTCAGCACTAGTTAGTAGAGTAACACCTCCAGAGATGCAAGGTGAATCATTGGGTATAAATTCTAGCGTTATGGCCTTGGCTCAGAGTATACCTGCTATCATTAGTGGCTATGTAGCTAGCGTCAATGATAATTTGCCACTGTTTGTAGCTGGCAGTTTGGTGTTCTGTGGTGGTATTATATTTTGGATACTCGTTAAACCAGGCAAGACTGATAAATTCGCTGCCCCAAGCGGCGCCACCACACCAGATACAGCACAATAACTAGGCATAATATAAAACTTATGCTATAATATTGTTGAGGCGTGTTCAACATGCCGTTATGGGGCTGAATCTTAGCTCGACAGTGGACTTTAACAATCTACATTGCAAGCCGGTTTTTCACACCGTTACCGTGATAAATTTGTAGATGCAAAAGAATCTCTACTTGCTAGCTGGGGTAACTTTAAGTTAAATCTTACCGCTTCTCCAGTTGGTGCTGTTGCCTAATATATTGGCAGCGACTTTTGACTAGACACCAGATATGGTTAAAAAGTCTTATATTATCTGGTTGCTATATTTAGTGCTTTTCGAACTAAATATCTAAGATTTTGAAATGCTAGTAAAAATGTTTTGTTTATTTAGCCATTTTTACTTTAAGAAACCTAAATAAACTATGCTTGTAGATATGTAGTGTCGTTAACCATTGGACGCGGGAGCATTACCCGCCAGCTCCACCATGAAAAGTGCCCAACGTAGAGTTGGGCTTTTTTCATGTAAAAACCCGCTGATGTAATTCGACAAAGAGGGTGAAATATACCAATGTTATATTGAGTATTCCGTGCTTGCCCTAGTAAATGTTTTGGCTAAATTGTGAATGTGTAGAAATAATTATGCTGGATTCAATAGTTTTCTGTTGATGTAGGGTCTTTTTTGTTTTACGGCGGTAATATTTTGGCTTATACTATATATAAGTCTAGAATCTTATTTTAAAAAGGGGGCTCAGTGGATTGGTTGATTGAACTTTTTGTAAAAAATCAGTTGTTTTTGCTGTTCTTTGTTATAACAGTTGGTTATGCTATTGGCCGAATAAATATTTTTGGCATCAAACTCGGCGCAGCAGCGGTGTTGTTTGTTGGCCTGTTGATCAGTGCATTGAATGACAAGATTACTCTACCAGCTATTGTTGGGGCGCTAGGGTTGGTGCTGTTTGTGTACACAATAGGTGTGTCGAGTGGGGCTAGCTTTTTTGCTGGATTTAAAAAATATGGTCTTCGCGATCTAATAGTGGTTTTGTCTTTTTTGGGAGCCAGTGCAATCATCATCGCAATAGTTACAAAACTAGTTGGCATAAATGGAGCTATTGCTTCGGGAATATATTCCGGTTCACTCACTAACACACCTTCACTTGCATCGGCTATACAGCTGCTTGGTAGTGCAAGCTACGTTGGCAGTGGTATCCCACCCAGTACTCCGGCTATCGGCTATTCTATAGCTTACCCGATGGGAGTTATTGGCCCAATATTGGCAATATTTTTTTGGCAGAAACGGTACAAGATAAATTATAAAAAAGATATCGAAAAAGCAAAAAACTTGGTTGCTGTCGGGAGTGATTTGCACAATAAAGCCATAGTAGTGACCAATAAAGATATTGATGGTAAATCCATTGAGCAACTAATAAATGAATATGACTGGTCAGTAGTATTTGTTCGGGTAAAACGCGGTAAAAAGGTAATAATTGTCAACAAGCCAGATATACGTATTCAGCTAAATGATGTCATAAGTGTTATCGGTACGCCAGATGATATTGATTTGGTCGCTAAACAGGTTGGAAAATATAGTGAATCTATTTTGCAGTTTGAAACATCTGACTATATGTATCGGCGTGTGTTTGTGTCTGAAAAAAAAGATAATAGGCAGTACTATTGGCGATCTTCGCTTGCCACAAAAATATAGTGCTATAGCAACCTGTGTCAGGCGGGGAGACGCCGATATATTGGCTGATAATAGTTTTGTATTAGAATATGGCGATAGAGTCCGATATGTTACGCCCCGTGATAATGAAAAGATGATAGCAAAGTTGTTTGGTGATTCATATAGGTCGATAAGCGATATTCATCCTATGTCTATCGGGCTGGGTATATGTATAGGGCTGATTGTTGGTATGATACCGATACCATTACCGGGTGGATTGGTTTTGAAGCTAGGAGACGCTGGTGGTCCATTGGTCGTAGGATTGATACTTAGCTATCTGCGCCGTTCTGGGCCATTTGTTTGGTCTATATCGTACAGCGCTAACCATACACTTAGAGAGCTTGGCTTGTCACTGATGTTGGCAGGTATTGGTATAAGATCTGGCCAGACATTTATACATGGCATAAAAGAAGGCAATGGCTTGCAGATATTAGCAATAGGAGCTGTTATTTCTATGCTAGTGCCATTTGTATTTATACCGATTGCATTTAAATATTTTAAGCTACCATTTGCAGTAGTTAGTGGTATGGTATCAGCAATCCATACTCAGCCTGCGGTCACTAGCTATGCATCACAACAAGCAAAAAATGATCTGCCATCGTATGGTTATGTCAGACTTTTCCCAATAACTACCATAACTAAAATAGTCATAGCCCAGCTGATGATATTGTTTCTAGTCTAGATTTGGTTCCTTATATACTTGTAGTTGACTATAGGCTATAATTGCCACATGCTTACAGTAAAAAATGTTTCAAAGAAATACGGTAAAAAGGAAAATGCCTTCTTGGCACTTAAACACATAAACCTGCAGTTTGAGGCAGGTACGACTAATGCTATTGTTGGTAAAAGTGGATCTGGCAAAAGTACTATTTTGCATATTCTTATCGGACTTGATCACCCAACACAGGGTGATATATTGTTTGATGGAAAAAGTATTTTTAAATCTTTTGATACTGACACTTGGCGTGGCCAGAATGTTGGCATTGTTTTTCAGCAATTTTTTCTACAGCCAAACGACAGCGTATTAAATAATGTTGCTTTGTCACTAAAGATACAAGGCGTTAAAAAGAAAACAAGACTTGCTCAGGCTAGAGTGGCTGTTGAGCAGGTAGGACTAACATCAAAAATAAAAAGCAAGGCCAATGATCTGTCTGGTGGTCAAAAGCAGCGTATTGCTATTGCTCGGGCTATTGTTGGCCAGCCATCCATACTAATAGCTGATGAGCCAACTGGCAACCTGGATAGTGAAAATGGAAAGATAATAGAAGATTTATTGTTTGATCTGAATAAAAAGCTTAAAACTACTGTTATTATTGTGACTCACGACGATGATTTAGCTAAAAAATGTCAGCGGATTGTACGACTAAAAGATGGTATTGTTGAAAGTGACTTAGTTAAAGGGGGCAGGGCGTAATGCGTGTTATAGATATAATCTCAACTGCCAATACAAACCTTGGTAGGTCCAAACTCAGAACAATACTGACTGTTTTGGCAATAAGTATCGGTACCTTTACACTTGCGCTGAGCTTAGGGCTAGGGCAAGGTGTAAAAAATTATATATCGTCACAGCTGGGTAGCTACGAAAACGTCAATATTTACAGGGTTGTAAAAGCTTCGGCAAATGATTTTGCGGGTGGTGGTTTTGGTGGTGGTGATATGAAAGAGTATGCAGGTGATTCATCGTATTCAAAACAATTTACCGATTTGTTTCTTTCTGACCAAGATATAGAGAAGATCAAAAATGTGGCCGGTGTTAGTAAAACTATTATTCCGTACAGCGTAACGTTTGAATATGCTACAGGGACAAATGGCAAGAAATATCAAGTGCCAGCCGAAATGACCATACCTGAACTAAATACAACTATGGTTGCTGGGTCAAAGCTTGGTGAAAATGATTCAAAACAAATATTAATATCCCGAAAATATCTGCCAATAGTCGGGGTTGATAATTCTGCTAGCGCGGTAGGTAAGCAGATAGATATCACCTATAAGCTAGCCAACGGTCAGTCAAAAACAGAAAAATTTACCATTAAAGGTGTGTTTGAGCCCAGTCTCCTTGATCAGCCTGTAAAAATATCTCAGATAGATGCAAAAGAGATAGCTATTGCTCAAGATCCACTCGGCAAACCAAAACAGTTCAATGTTCTTGTCAGCAAAAATGATAATGTAACCAAGATTCAATTTCAAAAGAATTTTGCAGATGTTAAATACGATGCTCAGAGCTTTGCGGATTTTAACAATACGCTAAACAGTATTGTTTCCGGAGTTCAGCTAGCACTAGCTGCCTTTAGTGCTATTGCCATATTGGCATCTATTGTGGGGGTAATAAATACACTATTTATGGCGGTACTTGAAAGGACTCGTGAGATAGGCTTGTATCGTTCACTTGGTGCTAAACCTAAAACAATATTTGCACTGTTTAGTGTCGAGGCTGCACTATTGGGGTTTTGGGGTAGTATTATTGGTTTGAGTTTGGCCTATCTTGCTCAGTTAGTAATCAATAAAATTGCCGCAACAACCTTTCTTAAGAGTATAGAGGGTATGCAGTTATTGTCTATAACTCCAGTCATGGCATTAATTATAATATCGGCAATAGCTGGTATAACATTTATAGCTGGTTTAATACCGGCAATTAAGGCTGGTCGTCTCGACCCAATAGATGCTTTACGTTACGAATAGGTTATAATATACATACCAATGCCAAATAAAAAAAATATATTAATATCGTCAGCTGTGATTATTGTTCTAGTATTTTCAATATCTGGGTTTGTTGTATACAAAAAACAGACATCAGCTAAAAAACTGGCTGTCGAAGTACAAGGTTCGGCTAGTATTGCAAAATTAAACCAAGGTGAAACAAAATCAATATCGCTGGGTGACAATAAATCAAATTCAAACACAGACTCAAATGCGTTACGGGTGGAAAATAGTCCAAGTACTTCAAATCCGGCAAACCTGGGGAGTGGTATACTAAAAAACTCTAGTTCAACATCTGGAAATAATGCGAGTTCAAATACCCCCAGCACTCCATCTGTACCCGGCCCAGAATCTTTTGGTCAATATGAACAGTATAAAGATGCAAAAAGTGCACTTTTTGGAGATCTGCAAGTAGGCACAGGGGCCGAGGTGGCTGTCAATAAAAAAGTGACTGTATATTACAAAGGATATTTAACGAATGGAAAGATGTTTGACCAGGCTGTTGATAAAACACTCACATTTACAGTTGGGGCACATCAGGTGATATCAGGCTGGGAACAAGACATTATTGGAATGAAAGTTGGTGGTATTAGGCGTATGATTATTCCACCAGTTGTTGGCTATGGTGATCAGCCTCAGGGGCCAATACCAGCAAATTCGGTTTTAGTATTTGATGTTCAACTTGTGTCAGTGGAATAGTTATGGATGAAGCACATGAACTACCATGTCATGATAAAATAGTATTTGATACTGCTCGCCAGGCGCGGGATGCAGCTATTGTTGCAAAATATCAGCGTGACATACAGCTAACTGCCTATAAATGTCGATACTGCAAGCTGTGGCACTTGTCATCTGGCTCTGTAGAAGACGATAGCTAATAATTCTAATAAATTATATAAAACTACCACAGCCTAATCTGAATTCGTTTTTGTATTGAGGGCGCCATAGCTGTTACAATGTGTATATGAGTAAGTATTACATAACAACTTCTATTCCCTATGTTAACGGATCGCCACATTTGGGGCATGCGTTGGAGTTCGTATATGCCGATGTTTTAGCCCGTTACAAGAGACAGCAAGGCGTTGAGCAGGTAGTGTTTAGTACTGGTACAGATGAGCATGGATCAAAAATTGCCGAAAAAGCTGAGCAAATGGGTATTTAC
>CAYQBK010000021.1:0-8547 GCA_964415715.1 uncultured Candidatus Saccharibacteria bacterium | reverse complement strand
TGGTACAAGTGCTGCTACTGAGTCGACAACAATCAAGTCAACAGCATTGCTTCTGACTAATGTTTCGACAATCTCCAGTGCCTGCTCGCCGTTATCTGGCTGAGCCACTAACAAATCAGCAACCTTTACACCAATTCTTTCTGCATAGGCTGGATCAAGTGCGTGTTCTGCATCTATAAAAGCAGCTGTTCCACCCTGTTTTTGAATTTCTGCTACAGCATGAAGTGTGAGAGTTGTTTTTCCACTACTTTCTGGACCATATATCTCTACAATACGGCCTTTTGGGATACCCCCACCCAAAGCTATATCAAGACCAATACTGCCAGTAGAAAAGGTTTCGACATCTATTTTATGGTCAGCTCCAAGTTGCATTATTGCCCCAGCACCAAATTGCTTTTTTATTTGATCCACTGCCAGATTTAGCGCCTGGTCTTTACCGTTTTCCGATACATCAGTCATTGTCTTTTGGTCTTTTTTCCCGGCCATGCTTACCTCTTTCAAAATTATTACTTATTTACATTCATATTTATTATAACAATAAATTGCATCCATGTGGTTTCACAGACAATAATACAATATTGGCAGAAAAATGCTTATGTTTCATATATAATGTTTTCATACTATGAGAATATCTGATCGAACAGTTGAATCAATACTGCAGAACTCTGGAATATCCCAAGAGCAAATTGAATCATACAAAGAACAGGGCAAAAATGAACGCAAACCGCTTCAGGATATAGCTCTTTCGTCAAATGCTATTTCTGAGCATGAACTAACTGTTGCGTATTCTGAAATAATTGATATCCCCTATATTGATATTGATGTAAAAAACCTTGACAAAGAATCTCTCCACCTGATACCTGAACGCATAGCTAGACAATACAATGTAGTAGTTATTGGGGTCGACGACAATGCCAGAAAAATACTTGCCATGGACGACCCAGACGATATTCAAGCCATCAGCTTTTTGCAAAAAGAACTCGGTAATGATGTCCGTATATTCATGGCAACACGGACTAATATATTGCAAGCAATAGATCAGTATAGAGAAAATATTAGTAGTGAAATAACTGAAGTAATATCAGCCGAGCAGGAAGAAGACGAAAAAGCCGAGGATTTTGACCAAGCAGACATAGCTGAAGACTCACCAATCTCACAAACAGTAAATCTGCTCGTTGAAGGGGCGATTAAGTCCGGTGCATCTGATATACATATTGAACCGCGTGAGTCATATGTGTCTGTTAGATACCGCATAGATGGAATATTACGCGAAGTAAACAAGTTGCCAAAAAATGCCCAAGGGGCACTTGTTAGTCGTATAAAAATATTATCAAACCTAAAAATAGATGAACGCCGAGCCCCACAAGATGGACGGTTCAAAATAGCCATCAATAGCTTAAAATACGCTCTTAGGGTATCTACACTACCAATAACTGATGGCGAAAAAGTTGTTATGCGTATTTTAAACGAATCTTCTAAAGCAATGCTTTTGGAGGAACTAGGGTATTGGGGACCTTCACTAGATACGATAAACAGAGCAATAACTCAACCGCATGGCATGATACTAGTCACCGGCCCAACTGGCTCTGGCAAATCAACTAGCCTATTTAGCGCCCTTAGCCTACTCAATAAACCAACAGTCAATATTTCAACTATTGAAGATCCGGTGGAGTACAAAATAACTGGGGCCAATCAAACACAGGTAAATGTATTAGCTGGCATGACATTTGCTGCTGGCCTGAGAGCACTCCTACGTCAAGACCCAAATATTATCATGATTGGCGAGATCCGTGATGGAGAAACGTCTGGCCTAGCCGTGCAAGCAGCATTGACCGGGCATCTAGTTTTTGCCACACTGCACACTAACAATGCCGCAACCTGCCTGCCTAGACTGCTAGATATGGGTATTGAGCCGTTTTTAATAGCTAGTACAGTTAGAGCGGTAGTTGGGCAAAGACTTGTTAGAAGATTGTGTAAAAAATGCCGCGAATCAGTTAAACCAGATCCCGAGATAAGCAAAAAAATGGCAAAAACATTTCGTATCAAATCGGCTGATGATATGAAAAAAATTAACGAACTTGAAAAACGAGCTATTGATGGTGGTATTGGCATAGATACTGAAAACAAATCGGCTGAAAGCAATAGTTTATCTACCTCTACAACAGCAATTGAGCGTATCTGGAAAGCTCACGAGGGCGGTTGCCCAGAATGTGGCCACAATGGCTATAAGGGTAGAATGGGTATATATGAAGTGCTTGGAAATTCACCTGATATTGAAAGACTTATCATTAGCAATGCTACAAGTGACACTATCCAAGATGAAGCAGTTAAGGAAGGTATGGTTATTATGCAGATAGATGGCTTCATAAAAGCATTACGTGGTGAAACAACGGTAGAAGAGATTCTTCGGGTTACAGCTGACGAATAGTGTTGACACTATTTACTAATTAACGTTTAGGATATAAGATATACCAGTAAGCATAAGCGATGGGCAAATATAAATACAAAGCATCAACAAAAGACGGCCATAATATCAACGGCAATATTGAGGCATCCTCAAAAAAAGCAGCCTTAGACACACTCAAAAAACAAGGCTTAATGCCCTTGCTAATATCTGAAACAAAAACAAAAGGCGAAATAAAGTTTTTAAACTCGAAAAAAGTTAAAACCAAATATGTTGTTATTTTTACCAGACAACTATCGACCATGATATCAGCCGGTGTGCCTATTACCAAAGCTATGGCAACACTTGAAGAGCAAACTGAAAGCAAATACTTTAAATCTGTTATAAACGATATCGCCAAACAGGTCGAAGGTGGCCAAACAATTGGTGATTCAATGGCTAAATATCCAAATGTTTTTGGTGATGTATATATCAATATGGTCAAAGCTGGTGAGACTGGGGGTATATTAGACGATATTCTAAAAAGACTCGCCTACCAGGCCGAAAAGAACGAATCAATGAAAAAGAAAATCAAATCCGCCATGACCTACCCTACCGTTATTGTATTTATAGCTGTCGGTGCATTTTTTGCAATAACAATGTTTATTTTGCCAAAAATTGGAGGAGTTTTAAAAGACTTGGGTGGACCAAATGCCAAGCTACCACCATTGACTAGATTTATGCTAGGTCTGAGTGATTTTATGCAACACAACGCCATACCGATAGTTATTGTTTCTGCTGTTGTCATAGTGCTAATCCGTCGATATATCAAAACCCCAAAAGGCAAATATCAATTCCACGCATTATTATTAAAAATTCCGGTTCTTAAACAAATTATTACCAAGGTAGCTGTAGCTCGGTTTGCCAGAACATTTTCAAGTCTACTATCATCTGGTGTCGGTGTATTGGAATCAATAAAAGTAACTAGTGGAGCTATTGGCAATAAGGTGATAGAAAAAGAACTAATGGAAGCGTCTAAGGAGGTTCAAGCAGGCCACCAATTATCTGAACCGCTCAGCCATAGTGTATATTTCCCAAAAATTGTTAGCCAAATGCTGGCTATTGGCGAAGAAACTGGACAAATAGATACTATTCTTGTCAAAGTGGCTGATTTTTACGAAGAAGAGGTTGATACAGTTATTGATAACCTTAGCTCGATTATCGAGCCTGTCATGATAGTTTCGCTTGGTGCAATGGTCGGCCTATTGGCTGCCAGTGTGATGGGGCCCCTCGCCTCTGTTGGCAATAATATTAGTGCTGATTCATAGTCAACTTATACCCAAAAATATTGACATTGATATTTTGCCATATATAATCATAAGCAAGATGTAGTTAATATAATAGACTACTATCTGAAAATAAGAACTAACTTAAACGGAGGGTGGGCATAAATTATGACCTCACAAAAAATTAAACAAGCAGGTTTTACTATAGTAGAACTTCTAATAGTTATCGTTATTATCGGTATACTAGCTGCTATTGGTTTTGTCAGCTATAGCAATGCAACTAAAAAAGCTCGTGACACAGAGCGTGCTTCAGATGTCAAGGCTATCGCCGCTAAGGCTGAAGAGTATTATGCTTCTGACGCAACAAATGCAGGAAGCTATCCAGCTGACTGTACAGTCATAGCTGGACTAAATGGCATTACAGCAGACACATTGCATGCACCAAAGGGTGCTACGGGTTCAAACTGTGCAACTACTGCGCCAAGTGCAACAAGTGATGTCTATCAATACACAGTCACGCCTAGTAGTAGCGCATCTGGAACTCCAAAGTTTAACATTCAATATTGGAGTGAAGCAAAGAACGGTATACAAACATACAACTCTACGGAAAAATGGTAATAATTTATTAAATTGACTATATCATAAGCACTTAAAAAATCTCCGTCAAAGGAGATTTTTTAAGTGCTTATGATATAATAACAGTATAAAATTATGAACCAGAGATGTGGGAAAAATCAAAAAGGCTTTACAATAGTTGAACTCCTAATAGGTATGATTATTATTGCCATACTCATTATTACCGCTGCTGATACATATACATCACTCCAATCTTCAGCTATTCTAGCCCGCCACAAATCGATAGCCACTGAAATGGCTACTAACAAGATCGAATATCTAAAGTCACTCCCTTATGACAAGCTTGCAGTAGCTGGTGGCGCGATCCAAACCACTACCCCACTACCAAACACTGAAACAACAACAATAGACGGCTATCCGTACACCATAAAGCTTAGCATCAACTATATCGATGATGCATTTGACGGTTGCGCAAACTATACAACTCAACAACTAAAAGAACAATTGTGTCGCAACTACCCTTCACCATCAGGTGCCCCAGCAGTTGATCTAAACCCGGCCGACTACAAGATAGCTAATGTAAAAGTTTATGGCAGATCTAATCAAAAATTTGCCGAACTAGATACCCAAATAGCTGCTCGGGTTGCCGAAACAGACAGTACTACAGGCGCTCTCATAGCTAAAGTTATCGATAGTTCTGGCAATCCTATTAGTGGCGCTACAGTAACTGTGGTAAACAACTCAGTATCGCCTGCCATAAACTCAGTGGATAGTACAGACAACAATGGCAACTCAGTGTTTTATGGACTTCCGCCAGACACTGGCAATGATTACACAATAACTGCCTCGAAAACAGGATATAGTAGTGTTTTTACCATAAAACCTACCGGCTCATTGACACCCAACTTTCTTAGCCAAAATATATTTCAGCAGCTGTCTTCACCTGTAACACTGGTGATAAACCCTATGACAAATAAAAGCCTACTAGTAGAAACTGTTGACACAAATGGTAACTCTATTAGCGGTGTGTCAGTGGCGATAAAAGGTGGCTACAAAAGATACCTCGACGCACCCGCACCAGCAACTGGCAATACGGAATATTACTACGACAACAGCGCTGCTAGCTCAGCCCAAAAAACATCAGGTAACGATGGAATATTAGCTATTGATGACCTTGTTCCTGGTAACTATATATTTTGTGGCGACAACAAACAAACGGGTTGCACAAAAAATGCTACTAACTACACTCTAGCGACTGCTATAGCTTATAGTGGTGATCATTCGTTCGATCCAATGTCTATACCAAACTACAACTCCAATTTGCCAACATTTCCTTATGGTGGCAACAATTATATCCAAAAAATACGCCTCATTCTAACCACTGATTCTAGTATGCCTAGTGTAAATAGTATGACCCCTAGTAGTACCAGTGTGAGCTCGCTGGGCACATTTGGTTTTGCACTTGATGGTAAAAATCTTACCTGCTACACAACAGGTAATGGTTGCCCAACTCAAGTCAATGTCTCAAATGGAAACCAAGATTTCACCGCCACTTGTACAGATGACACTGGCTCAGTAGGTACCCATATGGATTGCATGGTAGACCTAAGTTCGGCAACCGCATCAATATATAATCTACGTGTTCAAAATAACGGAAGAACTTTAAATATTCCTGCTGGCTTGGGACTGTTGGGGGGTGTGCATGTCACACAATAGAAATCATCAATCTGGATTTACCATTACCGAACTATTGATTGTTATTGTTATATCTGGATTGCTTATATCTGCTATTGTTGGCTTTTTCAATGGCAATATTAACCAGTATTTTAAACTCCAGGCAGACGGGCTTGCCTATAGTGAGATAACAGCCAACTCCCAAAGAATAGCTCGGGTGTTAAGGGGTATAAAATCATTTGATGTAGCTGATGCCAACACTATCACTGCGTACACATACTTTGCACCCCAAGAAACCTACACTTCACAAATAAAATATTATATCAGTAGCAATGGAAAACAATTATTGGCTGATGTAACACCAATGACTGCAGATTATCCCATCGGAACATTGATAACTGGCCAAAAACGAAGCGGTATTGTTATTATTGACAATTACTATCAGCAACCCGGGAAAACATTATTTAGCTACAAAGATTCTGCTGGCAATGATTTAACCACTCCAGTATCAAACCTAAATAGCATCAAAAATGTAATAATAAACCTAGCCGTTAAACCATATCAAAGCGCTTCAAACAATGTAACCAGCACCCAACTGACAGTTTCACTTAGAAACAGAAAGACTAATCTATGAAAAACAGCAATGGTTTTATCCTGCCTTGGGTTATCAGTATTATGCTGTTGGTTGGATTTATGGTCTCAGCCGCTATGAGCGTCATATACTTAAATCTTGGCAATGCAGTTCGTAATAACAGTAGCCAGCTTGCACTTAATATATCAGAAGCGGGTGTCAACTATTATCTTTGGCACCTCAGTCACTATACTGGTGATTTTAAGGATGGCAACACTTCAGCTAGCCAAATAACTAGTGGACAGTATGCTGGATACTATGGACCATTTGTCCATACATATCGTGATGATAATAGTAATATTGTCGGGTCATATACACTATATATAAAACAAAAAAGTATCGGGTCGACCGTAGCTATTGTTAAATCTATTGGCAAAACCGCTGATGGTCGATCGGTCCGAAGCAGTCAGTCCGAGCTTGGGGCTCCATCCTTTGCAAGCTATGGCTTGTCAACAGGTTCTGAAATATGGTTTGGTAGTACCGAAACCGCTGATGGCCCCGTACATAGTAATGTCGGTGTCCATATGGACGGACTAAATAACTCGGATGTAACTAGCGCAAATGGTAGCTATATCCCCAGCGCTACATATGGTGGCAACGGGACAACATCAAGAAATGCTGTATGGTGTAATGCTGGCACAAATTGCTCTGCTCGAACTACAACCAATAACAATGGCACCTGGAGATACCCAGTGCCTACCATTGATTTTGCTAAAGTCACCGCCGATAGATGTACCCTAAAACTGACCGCTTTTAAGGATTTTGCTGCAACCACAAACTATGCCAATGGCACAAACCCATGCAATAACACACCAGATATTACAACCGATGCCTATATACCACGCTATAGTTCAACCGGTAGTTTCTCAAGTGAAAAAGGTTACCTAATAGAGCTCAACAATAACAACACCTACAATGTCCGAAAAGTTGATAACCAAAATGCCTGTAATAGACCATACACAAGTGCATTAACATTAAGTACGACTTATGTTAAAGCCAATATCGCTATACCTCCATCGGGGATAATATTTGTTGAAGACAATGTCTGGATAAGATCAAATAGTGTTTTTCATGGACGAGTAACAATAGTGGCCGCTAGGCAGGATGCCAATGACAGTAACAAGGCAAATATTGTAGCGGCAGGTAATATCGAGTATTCTACAAAAAATGGCCAAGATTCACTTGGTCTAATATCTGAAGATTCATTCATTGTGCCAGATTTTGCAGCTCCTGCAGCGACATCTAACACCGGCTGGCCGTTTAAAATTCATGCTGCTATTATTGCGGATAGCTCGGTTTATGTACCTTCGTCTTATGATGGCTGTTCAACTGATAGCTATACAACAAGCACCAAAAATATGGAATTTTATGGCTCAATAGCGATGAAAAGCGGTACCTGGACATGGAGTTATACTAACGGCGTCGGCTTTAAATACAATACTACAAGCTATGACTACAATCTACTGTATGCACCGCCACCAGCTTTCCCCATCACAAGCACCTATGATATTTTAAACTGGAGAGAAATATTGGTGACTCCTTAAATTTTTCAATGAAATATGGTATATTATCTACATAGAAAGCATTAGCAATAAGACCAAAAACTGATATGAATATTAGCAACATATACAAAGACAAGCCATTGTTCGGGCTAGATATCGGTACTAGTTCTATTAAGGTTATGCAAATTGAAAAACAAAAAGGCAAACAACAGATTATTGGTTATGGTGCTTGTGAATTTGACTCAAAAGCTATAGAAAACGGTATCATTACAGATGTCGAATCAATTGCAAAATCAATAAAAAGCCTGTTTGAACATGATATTATTGGCCACATTAACACTAATAGAGTTGCTTTGTCAGTACCGTCTACTAGAACCTATAGTCGAATACTCACACTTCCGAAACTATCAAAGAAAGAACTAGCTGAAGCTGTTAGGTTAGAGGCAGAGCAATACATACCAGTACCACTCAGTGAACTATATATAGACTACGATC
>CAYQBK010000020.1:0-21572 GCA_964415715.1 uncultured Candidatus Saccharibacteria bacterium | reverse complement strand
ACAACCGTGGGATGAGATAGGCTTAGCGAAAAAGGCTTTAAAATACGATATAGTTGAATATAATGAAAAAAAGTTGTAGAATATAATAATGAAAACACCAGAGGCTTTTTTCGGCATATGTAGTCAAGTTCAAGGCGACTTGGCAGTTGGCTTCATTGATCGTTCAGGATATCCTTTGCCTTCTGGCAATAAACTAGCATCTAGTCAGTTAGTCAAGGAGCTGAAAATACTTGAACCAAATAACGTTTTGTTATTTGAAGATGTTTTTAGAACTGCAGGGATTGGCGAGGGCAGTATGGGGGCTGTTGCTTGTATCGGTGAGATAGATGACTTTGCACGAACTCGTCAAGATAGTGCCAATGCGGTATATTTTGGGCAACTAGCAGTTAGTATGCCCCACCCAGGTGAAAGCGATGTTCGGACTGAGCTGGTAGCTATTAAGCCATTAACTAATCCAACAGAAGCTGCTCATGAGTTTGGTGCGATGACCTGGATTAATGAATCTATTGGTGGGCAAGGCAAACGGCCTGACACTTTTCGAGTACTTGGTTTTTTTAAACAGAACGACGGTACAACGGCTATGATTAGTAGATATGAACAGAATGTAATTAGCTTAGACAATATCTTTAATAAAGAATTTGGTAAATCTAGAGTTGAACGTTTTCTTGGTTATTGTGCGGCTACATTAGGGTTTTTGCATGTAAATGGTGGGGTGCATGGTGACGCGCAAATAAAAAACATAGCGATAGATGGAGAAGGCGTTCGGATTATCGATTTGACATATTTCCAAAGATTTGACCCAACTATTCCAGAGTTAAATATAAAATACAATATTGAAGATGATCTTAGAACGATAGTTGGATCTTTGGGGCGGTATGGCGTCGAGGGAGAAGTGGTTAGTACAATGTTGGGCAACTATTGGGATTTTATTACACATCCAAATAGTCAATTAGCTGAGCTTAATCGACCCGATATTGATTTAGTTGTCTAATGTCGAGCTTATTTTATGTTCATCAATTGAATTGATATTTTTGTTACAATTAGGGTGTCGATTTAAGGAATATGAAAGGCATTCAGGGTTATGAAAATAGATGGTTCTATATTTAAAGCATATGATATTCGGGGCAAGGTTGGCGACGAATTAAATAGTGACGTTTTGCAGCAGATCGGTCGGGCTATGGCTGACTGGCTACCAGACAGCGGTGCTGTGGCTGTAGGTTATGATATGCGTCCAGATAGCCAAAGTTTTGCCGAGGCAGCAATAAAAGGCCTGTGTGAGCAGGGTAGGGATGTGTGGGATATTGGCCAGGTGACATCTGACATGATCTACTACGCTGTTGGGGCGAACAAGCTTGCCGGCGGGCTTATGATAACCGCTAGTCATAACCCCGGTGAATACAACGGCATAAAGCTATGTCGTGAACAAGCCAAGCCAATAGGCGAGGAGACTGGGCTACTAGAAATCCGCGACAACATACTGGTTGGTAAATACAAAAAACCAACTAAAGCTGGAACAGTAGTACAAAAAGATCTGTCCGAAGGCTGGATAGAGCATGTATTAGGATTTATTGATGTCGATAAACTAAAGCCACTCAAGGTGGTAGTTGATGCTGGCAATGGCATGGCAGGCAAAATATTTCCAGAACTTGAACCATATGTGCCATTTGAAGTGACTGAAATGTATTTTGAACTAGATGGAACATTCCCAAACCACATAGCCAACCCACTAATTCCTGAGAACTTGACTGATATTATTAAAAAGATCAAACAAACCAAGGCTGACGTGGGCATAGCGTTTGACGGCGATGGCGACAGGGCAGTGCTCATAGACGAAAATGGTGTAGCATTGACTGGTACAACTATGACAGCGCTGCTCGCTAAATATTTCCTAGCTAAAAACCCAGGCGCAACAATATTACACAATGCCATAACAGGCAAGGCGGCCAAAGATACAATTGTTGAAAATGGCGGAAAGCCCGTCAGAACAAGGGTGGGGCATAGCTTTATTAAAAATGATATGCTTACAAATAACGCTGTTTTTGCAGGCGAACATAGCGGACATTATTTTTTTGCAGACAACTGGAATGCCGATAGTGGGCTAATAGCTGCCGTTATTGGGCTTGCCATACTTAGTGAAAGTGGCCAAAAACTCAGCCAGCTAGCCGCGACATACCGCAAATACTACAGCATAGATGAAACTAACTTTGAAGTGGCTGACAAGCAGGCAACTATACAGAAAATAGCTGATGTCTATAGTGATGCTGAGCTAGACTGGCTAGATGGCCTGACGATAACCCTGCCAGATGGCTGGATAAACATCCGCCCCAGCAACACCGAACCACTTTTACGTTTAAATATCGAAGCCGACAGTAACGAAATATTAGCACTATATTTCAGTAAAACCAGAAAATTAATACAAGTATAATTTAAAAAACATTATTTAGTCAGGAAGTTGTAACAAAAAAGTTAATATTCCTTGTTTCATTGGATTCTTGTCTCCACCCATAAAGGCAATAAAGCTACTATTGGGTGTTGTCTCACTCAGGGCTGTTATACCACCCCTTAATTCTGTGTAGCCTGTGGTTGTTGATATTTTGGTTGGCTCAACCAAAAACTGTCGTGCATCTGTTTGTTCTTTAGTGATACGCAGGCAGTTATACACAAATTCTACATCTGCTATAGTTAATTCGCGTTCATCGAGATCACGCTCAATTCGTTGATCCACCTGAATTAAAGATAACATTATTATCTGTTGGCTATCTACTGCTGTAGTTAATTGTGGTATACCAGTTTCGTCTTTGGTTCGCCATACACTAAAAGCTTTCATGTATATATATTATCATAATTTTGTGTAACATAAAAACATGTTTTTATGTTACTATCGCGCTCTACGTTTCCGTAAAGATAGATAGACCCAGCCCCCAAGCTATTGATTGTATGGATTTATTAGTAATTAAATATCCCCAGTTGATGAATTGGTTTATTACTTCTTTGTGCCCCACTTCAAGGCAAATTGTTGCGATTCTTTTTGTTGCTATACTGCCACTTCCCCCATTAATACTTTTAACTCGTAATTGCATTGGGGGCAAGTCTGCGCGACGTGGCAAATCTATAACTGTCTCTTTATAACCTAACCGTTTTTTTGCATCCTCTGTTGACTCATTGGAGGATTTAAGTTTGCTATTTATGTGTTTAATTATATCAGACTTCCAGTCTATCCATATTTCTTGAGCACCACAATGTATTATTGTATCTCCGCCCTTTAGGTCTTCTTCAGTTGTCCCAAGTCTTATAGTAGTGAGGTTATCTTCTTTTAAAATACATTTCAGTAAACTGTGAGCATTTATTTCCTGCATTATTCCAATATAACTATTGGGTATCTCTGTGTTTATAACCCCCTCTAGCGAAGCGGGTAGAACAGATTTTAGATAGTTTACGAGGAATATTTTAATTTCATCAGGCTTGTGTTTATGGTGACGGAGTGTTGTAAATATTTCAACTAATACTCTATTGATTTCTGAGCCGCACTCTTTCCTTTTTTCATGATTTATAGTCGTACCGAAATTGGCAAATTCTTTAATCTTTTTTGTTAATAATGAGACCATCTCGGTGAAAAATAATAGTTCGCTATGTTCCTTCATCAAGACAGCTTGTGAGTAGAGATCAGTAATATCAATCTTTGTTCCCGGCTCTACACCCGGGCCACTGATTGTTACGCTCGGTCCCTCATGTACAATAGTAAGTGTATCAAAAGTTGTTTGATCTATATGAAAATAATTCATTAAGATGCTGGCAAATGGACTAGAGGAGTCCAGGCCTAGCTCTTCACAGCTAATTCTTTCTGGTTTCGTACCAGGTAGGGGCTCAATGGTTTGATGAACAACCATGAAGTCTGTAGTAACACCATTTATATCAGTGATAGCGCTTGGATCTAGCAATAGAGAAGCAAGTGTCGCGCTGTGTCCAAGCCGTCTTTCCCTTTGTTGTGTATTCATGAGGATAAGAAAATCTTTCACACTACCTAGGTCATCAAGGCTAGGTTTAACTGCAGATTCGGATGTTGGCAGCTCTGAAGCGCCAACTGTTCTTATTGAAGCACCTTTTCCGGGCATTTTTGTTCTTCTTGTAGTAGGTTCCATTTTAAGTATACTTTAAACTGTCTCCATAATAACATATTATTGTAGATAGATCAAGTATAATGCATTTGATGTTGTCATAACAAGAACTGAAGCTGGATTATGATGCATGATTTGAAGACAAAGAACAAACTCTTGTCCCATTAATTCATCACTTCAAAAAAGACGGCTTTGTACTCGGGATGCTAGTTTTAGTAAATTATTTACTTGACTGTTAAATGCGGTTTTTGTTAATATTTATTAGCACTCTTAGTGTTAGAGTGCTAATATTATACGAGTAAACAGTATTTTAATGTAACAATGGAGGTAAAAATGAGTTCACCAATAACACCGTTAGCCGAAAATGTAGTAGCCCAGCTAGAGGAGGCTTCGAACCAGACTGCGAGTGGTTTGTATTTGCCAGACAACGCGACCGAAAAGCCAAAAACAGCCAAAGTAGTGGCTGTGGGCAAAAAGGTTGAGGATATAAAAGTTGGCGATCGTATTATATACAAAAGCTACAGTTCAACAGATATCAAAGTTGACGGCACCGAATATCTTATTGTCAAAGCCGAAGACATATTGGCTACGGTAAAATAATTATTAATATATTTAAGTCTAAGGAGATATAAATGGCAAAAAAAGTTTTTTATGATGACGATGCACGGCGCCGAGTATTGGCTGGCGCAGCAATATTATACAATGCAGTTAAAACAACTATGGGTCCAAAGGGCCGAAATGTTGTAATAAGCAAGGGCTACGGAGCGCCAACAGTAACACATGATGGTGTAACTGTTGCCAAAGGCGTTGATTTACCCGAGGTAGATGATGAAACACTAGGCTACAAGGTCGGTGCCGAGCTTATCAAACAAGCAGCTAACAAAATGAATGATGTCGCTGGTGACGGTACAACTACTGTTACTGTTTTGACATATCATATACTAAACGAAGCTAATAAATTGATTGCTGCTGGGCACAATCCAATGCAGTTGCGCAAGGGTCTAGAAGCAGCTTCGCACGAGGCTATATCTAACCTGGGTGATTTGTCAGAAGATATCAAAGCCAACAAAAAGCGTGTTGCCGAGGTAGCTACAATCAGTGCTGGCGATGCCGAAATAGGTGCACTTATCGCCGATGTGATTGACAAGGTTGGCAAAGAGGGGATTGTAACCGTTGAAGAGGGCCAAGGACTAAGTCTTGAAAGCGAAGTTGTAGAAGGATTTACTATTGACCGTGGGTTTGTTAGCCCATATTTTGTGACCGATACTACCCGTATGGAAGCTGTTTATGAAAAACCAGCTATTGTTATTACAGACAAAAAGATAAGTAGTGTCCAAGATTTCTTGCCAATGCTGGAAAAACTAGCAGGAGCAGGCAAAAAAGACCTAGTATTGATCGCCGAAGACGTAGAAGGTGAAGCACTTGCCACACTTGTACTTAACAAGCTCAAGGGAGTATTTAATACTATTGCCGTTAAAGCACCGGCATTCGGTGATAGAAGAAAAGAAATTTTGCAGGATATAGCAATATTAACTGGTGGGCAGGTGATATCTGAAGAACAAGGTAACACGTTTGAGAACGTTGACCTCAGCTATGTAGGTACTGCCAGAAAGGTGATAGTCACCAAAGATGAAACTACTATCATCGAAGGATCTGGAAACCCAATAGAGGTAGATGCTCGTATCAAGCAAATAACTGCTCAGGCTGATATGGCTAGCAGCGAATATGACAAAGAAAACTATGACAAGCGCCGAGCAGCACTAAGTGGCAAAGTTGCTGTAATAAAAGTTGGTGGCGCTACCGAAACCGAGATAGAGGAAAAGAAATATCGAGTTGACGACGCTGTTGCCGCTGTTAAGGCCGCTTTAGACGAAGGTATCGTAGCAGGTGGAGAGGTTACACTTATTAATCTTGCTGAGGACATAAAAGTCGATGGTACAGACGCCGTAGCTGCTGGTAGGCAACTACTGAAAAATGCCCTAGAACAACCATTCAGAATACTGTTGTCAAATGCTGGCTTAAATGCCGACGAATGGTTGCCACAAGTTAAAAAAGCCAAAGATGGCCAAGGTGTCGATGTAAACAGGCCTGAAAAACTTGTTGATATGAAATCAGCTGGGGTAGTTGATCCAACAAGAGTGACCAAGGAAGCCTTGCAAAATTCGGTATCTATTGCCGGCACAGCCATGACTATGGGTGCATTGGTAGTAGATATTCCCGAAAAGGAAGCTGCTCCAGCTATGCCAGCTGGCGGTGGCATGGGTATGGGCTACTAACAGTAGCATACTTTGTGAAACAAAAAAGCAGGCCTTCATCATAGGGCCTGCTTTTAAATACATACTTTAACACATTTCTACATTTAAGAGGTCCATCCTTCTAGGCCTTCTAAACTAAACTTCTAAAACATAAAATCATTTTGGGTATCTATCGTCCAAGGATTTTGCTAATTAAATTACTTAAAGAACCTTTTCCGCCAAGCCTTCGCTTTTGTTCAGGCGCCTTTGGTTTATTGAAATCTACAATATCTTTGGTCTTTTCCAACAAGAATCTTAATGCACCAATGTACTCATCTGCATTAGTAGCTTTATATGCACGATCATATGTTTCAGGTTGACTATCATGTGGTTCTACAAATGTTGTTCCTACTATATCACCGTTTGGTAGTAATGTTCTACTTTCAACATATCTATTAGGAGCACTCATGTCTCCACCAACATGAATCCACCTAATAACATAGGTTGGTGTTTGTGGGTCTTCTTTTGGAGTGATTCTGATTAGACCAGTCGGAAAGCCTCCTCCAACAATATTTACTACATTATCTTCAATGGTATCAGGATTTAACCCCCAAAGATCGGCATCTTCTGCTGTGTCAATAGTTTTTGGAGTTGTGCCAAGGCTGCCATCGATTAACTCGCGAATGCCACCTTGCATACTTAGTATTTCTTGTGAAGCTTTGTATACTTCGCCAACACTTGATGACGGTTGGGGTCTATCGATATTTTTTGTCATATATATTCCTTTCTATTTAAAAAGTTATTTACATAATAACATACTATAGACTATTTTACAATAGCAGTATGAGAGTAGTATTTTCGAGCTGACAGTTAGTACTTATGTATAAAATGATATGTTGATTTTGTAAAATATTCATTGTACACTACACTAAAAGAATAAGGAGATATATGAGTTGGTTTAGGCGAAGCAACACACAAGCTACATCTGTTGACTATTTAAGTTCACCCGACACGGCAAAGCGTCCATGGGGATTTGTGCGTTTTTTGACAAGTGCATTGATAGTTGGTTTATTGGTTTTTGGCGTATTTATGTTTGGTCGGTGGGTTTTGGGAAAGAATACAAACTCTACCAATACTGCTAATATGCCTTCGACTCAACAAGTGGGTAACGGTAGCTCAAACGCTAGTGGTTCCGGTTCAAATACAAATAGTGGCAATACATTAAATAATCAGGGTGGATCAAATAGTTCAAGTAATCAAAGTAGCGGTTCGGCTAATAATAACTCAAACAGTAGTAATCAGGGAGCGAATTCTAGTGCTAATACTGGATCGAGCGCTGCAAATTCGACAAATAATAGCTCAAATATGTCTGTTGCAAAAAATACACCATCTAGTGGAGCATCATCAGAAACTAGTATTCCCAACTCTGGATCTGTTAGTACACAAACTTCAACTATTCCAAACACTGGTCCATCTGACGAATAAAATATATTGTCTTTTTGACCGTGATGGATTTAACTAAGTTTAAGTCTATGATTTTTCTAGACTATATAAGACAAAAAGCCCAACAGACTGGGCTTTTTAGTTAACAGGGGGTTTTATGAGTGATATAACAAGACAAGATATTCAGGGTTTACTACAACAGTTTCGAGATAATATATTGGATCGATTGGCTACTAGATCAGACCAGCAGGCTATATATAACGAAGTTACCCATAAACCAAATAAAAATGAAGTTTCTGCAATAGTAGAGCAATCCACTCAGAAGCTACTGGCAGTTACAAAAGAACAGCAAAATACTATTCGTAGCCTCAGTGATCAGATCAACAAACTTACTAATCTTGTTTCAGATCAAGAATTTCGTATAAAAGCCATTGAAAAAGATCTAAAAGGTCAAGTAGGCACTATGTCTGAAGACTATTATGATCTCCAGCGCAAAATATTTGACAGGCTATATACTGCCTAGTTAAGCGGCTTGTTTTTGGGTAAAGTAGTTTATTTCACTGACAACGTCAAACAGGGCTTGTGCTTTTTCTGTCTCGTCTTCTATTGCTAAAGCAGTGTCATAGGCACTTGGTATTAAGGTTTGCTCGTCTGCTGCTTGGATCATCATCATAATGGTTTTGAATTTGTCTGCAGGTGGTTGGTCTAGTTTTTGGATGAGTGGCGAAAGCTCATGAATGGCTTTTTTCTTAATATTAATAAGATTTTCGAGATTATCAATAGAATCAGTTGGTGTAACAGAATTGGTATTAGGTGTTGTTACGTCTGATTGTTGTGGTGCTGGTGGGGTTACTGGCTGGCCCGAAGCAGCATTGTCCGAAGGGGTTTATATTGTTATAGGGTCAGGAACAGTAACTTTGCCGGAATCGTCTGTATATTGCACATCTAAGTTGAGATCATCAAACTGTGTTGATGTTGGGTTGTTATCGTTTTGATCATTCATGCCACACCCTCCTAAAGGATATATTATTGGTTGTTTAACAATATTATAGCGTAAGCGTTTTGATTTGAGTAGCAAATTGCATAATAATCTGCTTGCAAGTAAAATTAAGGTATTAAACAAGGGGATAAAATGCTTGATGATTTAAAACTTATTCACGAAAAAGATGCGCAAGATGCGTTGGGAATAGCGGCAAAGCAGTGGCAACAACTCGAAAATACGCTTACTGTGGTTCAGCCTGTAGAATTTCAGGACATTAATAACATTGTTTTTTCTGGCATGGGTGGATCAGCATTATATGGTTTGATGTTTGCTAGTTGGCCAGGTGTAGATATACCATACGAGGTGTCTAGAAATTATGACATTCCCCGATATGTTGGTGGCAACACATTGTTTATAGCCTCTAGTTATTCGGGAAATACCGAAGAAACTCTGTCTGCATTAGCTAAGGCAGAGGAAAACGGGGCGCAAATAGCAGTGATAGCAGGTGGAGGAAAGCTACTTGATATTGCCCAAGCAAAAAAGTACCCTTATGTCATTTTGCCAAAAGTTAGTCAGCCACGATTTGCCGCGTTGAGTGGTTTAAATGCACTAGTGTTATTGTTGTCATTTTTGGTCGGAAACGAAAAAACGACCGAGTTGGCGAGTGGTGCTAGCTTTTTAAAGCTGGCATCTGCAAGTTGGGTAGTTGATGTGCCTACAGTGGATAATTTGGCTAAAAAATTAGCATACGATGTGGTTGGCAGCAGTCCTGTAATATATGCTGGACCGTTATTATTTCCAGCTGCCTACAAATGGAAAATAAGTTTTAATGAAAATGCTAAAAATATCGCCTGGTGCAATCAGTATCCAGAATTTAATCACAATGAATTTTTGGGTTGGACAAGTCACCCAGTGGATAAGCCATATAAAGTTATTGACCTAAAATCTAGTTTTGACCATCCTCAGGTTAAGAAAAGGTTTGAGGTGACAGATAGACTGCTAAGTGGTCGTCGGCCGGCAGCGATAGCTGTAGAGGCCCAGGGGGTAACAGTATTTGAGCAATTGGTTTGGACTGTGACGCTTGGAGATTTTGTTTCGCTCTATACAGCAATACTAAATGGCCAAAATCCAACTCCTGTCGATATTATTGAGAAATTTAAACAAGAAATATCAAAATAGTAGTAAGTAGCAAGCTTTAGATTCCGGAATAACTCCGGAATTACAAGGGTTGATTTGGTATTTAACCTGAATTTGGCACAGGATTCACTAAACCACAATATACTTCTCTCGTAAAATTTAACCGTTCCGTTATTGTATAAAATTATTCGTGTCGAAGTGATTGTATGGGATCTTTGCGGGCGGCTTGTATGGCAGGAGCCATGCCGAAAACTATGCCCACCAATAAAGAAACTAGACATGCCAAGAATATTGTAGTCAATGATATAACAGGTAGTAGGCTGGTGCCAATGCGTATAAAATAGGTAGCTATCAGGGCTACGACAACCCCAATAAAACCACCAACGACACTAATAACGGTCGCTTCGACCAGGAATTGGCTAAGTATCTGTTGGTTTGTTGCACCAACCGCTTTTCTAACGCCAATCTCCTTGGTTCGCTCGCTGACACCTACAAGCATAATATTCATGATACCTATGCCACCAACTATAAGGGCGGTGCTAGCTATTGCTACAACAAAGGTTCGAAGTTGCTTGTATGTATTATCTGTAGCCGATAGAAAGTCTTCCTTTTTTATCACTGTGAAATCTTCTTGGTTTTGATGATTTTTTAATAGTATGTTCTTTGCTTTTGCTGCTACTGTATCTGTAGATTTTGTGTCCTTGGCTTTTATATATATAGAGTTTATTTGACCAGTATTTTCGCTGAGTTGTTTTGCTGTGCCGATAGGCATGTATATCATTTTGTTGATGTTATCGGTAACACTGACAGGACTGTTCTGAAATGGTTTTAACACTCCACGAACGATAAAATTTTTACCCCGTATTGTAACGGTTTGGCCTATGGGTTCGCGAGCATGGAAAATATCTGCTGCCACATCACTGCCAATAACAACAACATTGCGTGTATTGTCGTTGTCGCCAAAGAAATCGCCAAATTCAACCTTGCTACCCAATGTTTGCTGGATATTGGCTGTAGTGCCCACAATATTGACGGCTGAATAGTTTGGGTTTTCATCTGTTGATACTACTCCACTAATTTGCATGTTTGGGACGATAGCGGTGGTGTTCGGTATTGATTTTAGGGCTTCAACATCTTTTTCATTTAAGGTGCTCGCTCCTTGTTGGGCATTGATATTAACCGATTTGATACTACCATCTTTATTGTAGTCAAAAGTCTTGCCAGATCTGATAGTTACCACATCTTCACCATACTGATTGATTTGACTAACTATCTGATGTTTAAAGCCCTCGGCGATGCCAACGGTAACAACCACACTTGCGACACCTATCACAACACCAGTCATTGTTAAAAAGCTTCTAGTTCGTGATGCTTTAATACTAGCAAGAGCCATTCGTATGTTGGTTGCTATCATTTTTTCTTACCTTTTGTTTTAGATTTGGCATTATTTTTCTTGGCCTCTTGTTTAGCATCGTCTTTAGTGAGTTTGTCAAGGTCTACAACTTCATTGCGTCGAAGTGGTTTGTCTTCGACTATTGCTCCATCACGCATGTATATAATACGGCTAGCATAGGCTGTTAGGTCAGGGTTGTGGGTGACCATGATGATAGTGTTTCCGGCCAGGTGAATATCGCGTAGCATATCCATAATAGATTCACTACTAGCACTATCAAGGTTTCCAGTAGGTTCGTCGGCTATTATAAGTGATGGTTTGTTTATTAGCGCTCTAGCAATAGCAACGCGTTGTATTTGACCGCCACTTAGCTGGCTGGGTAGGTAGTATTCACGATTTTGAAGGCCGATTTTTTCAAGCATGACAGATGCTTTTTTGTAGCGCGATAGTTTCAATATTCCTTTGTAGGCAAGCGGAAGCGAAACATTTTCTAGTACTGTCATGTTTGGTATGAGGTTAAAACTTTGAAATATAAAGCCAAACCTATCACGTCGTATTTTGGCACGCCGTCGTGCACGGATACGCGATACATCGCGACCATCTAGGCTGTATTTTCCTTCTGAACATCGGTCGAGTAGACCTATTATGTTTAGTAGTGTGCTTTTGCCAGACCCACTAGCACCCATAACGGCGATAAACTCGCCTTTATCAATCTTGATAGAAAGTTCATCTAAAGCTATAGTCGTGGCATCGCCAAAACCATAAACTTTGCTTATGTTTTCTAAATTTATCAAAGACATTTATAGAAGTTTACCTGTTTTAAGGTGTAATTTTCAAGTATAAAGTTTATAATCTTTAATATAACCATGGAGGGGTCGCCTAGTGGCCTATGGCGCACGCTTGGAAAGCGTGTTGGGTGTAAGCCCTCGAGGGTTCGAATCCCTCTCCCTCCGCCAAATAAAATGACCCAGCTTGTCTGGGTTGTTTTATTTGGTAGATATGATGATGATTCGAATGACAACTGCCAGTGGCAGTTGACCACCCTTTAGCAGTAATGGTTACTTAGTTATAGTTCTTGTGCTATGATCTTTTGTATTGATCATATTTGCTTAATATTTTTTAGCTGGGGCGGTGGCCGATGTCGGTGCGGTAGTGCATGTTTTCGAAGTGTATTTGTTTTATCGCCGCGTAGGCTTTTTCTAGGGCACTATCTAGCGTTTCGCCTGTGGCCGTGACATTCAATACTCGGCCACCGGCAGTTACAAGCTGGCCGTCTTTTATGGCTGTTCCAGAGTGGAAAACAACAATATCTGGCAGGTTTTCGGCTGACTCTATGCCCGATATTGGTAGGCCTGTAGGGTATTTGCCTGGGTAGCCACCAGAAGCTACAACAACAGATACGGCAAAGCCCGGTTTCCAGGTAACCTGGCTGGGCTGAAGAGTGCCGGTTGCACAGCTGGTGAGTATTTCATACAGGTCACCATCTAACAGGCGCATATATACTTCGGCTTCGGGATCGCCAAACCTAGCGTTGAATTCGAGCAGGTTAATATTACCCGATTCTATCATGACACCTGGATATAAACAGCCTTTAAAACTAATATTTTGTTTTTTCAGGCCTGCAAGAGCAGGGGTGACGATATTGTTTTGGATGTATTTGGTGCCCGCTTCGGTAACCCAGCTGACAGGAGCATATACACCCATACCACCGGTGTTGGGGCCGGTGTCGCCGTCGAAGACCTGTTTGTGGTCTTGCGACGGCGGAAATAGCACAGATGTTGTGCCATCGCACAGGGCGTGAAAAGATGCTTCCTGGCCAGTTAGAAATTGCTCAATCACAACAGATTGGCCAGCTTCGCCAAAAGATTTGTCTACCATAATGCTGTTTATTGCTTGTACTGCTTCGTCGACATTTTGACAAATGAGCACACCTTTGCCAGTTGCCAAACCATCTGCCTTTATAACTAGTGGGTATTTTTCGGTTTTTATATGTTCTAGGGCACTGCTGGGGTCGGTAAATGTTTGATATGAAGCCGTTGGTATGTTTTGGCCAGCCATGAGGTTTTTGGAAAATACTTTGGATGATTCTATTTTGTTGGCTGCTTGGGTTGGGCCAAAAACTGTGTGACCTTTGGACGCAAGTAAATCTACGACTCCTGCTTCTGAGGCGGCTTCTTGGCCAATAACAGTCAGGGCAATATTGTTTTGTTCGACAAACGCCAGTATGGCTGGTGCATCATCAAAACTTATCGCTACATTGATAACATTATCTTTGCTGCCACCATTGCCCGGCGCTACATACACCGTTTTCACATGCTGTGATTGTTCTAGTTTCCAAGCCAATGCCTGCTCGCGACCACCACTACCAATAACTAACACATTTTCCATAATCATTTCCCTTCATTATCTTTTAAATATTTTACTCGGTTTTTGATAAAGTCATCTATGTCTTTGGCTATATATTGCTTTTCTATTGTCTGAACTTTGGTAAATAGGCCTTCGGCCGTATCATTTGGTTCAATCTTGACCCTGTGTTCGGCTATAGTTGGGCCTTCGTCATATTTTTCACCAACTACATGTAGTGTTTGGCCGGCGTATTCATGGCCGTTATCAAGTGCGAATTGCTGGGTATTGATGCCGTATGTACCTTTGGTTGCTGGTAGTAGCCCAGGGTGAGTATTGATCATTTTGGATTGATAGACACTAGTATACATCGGTAGCCAGCCGTATTTTTTGATAATATTTGGGCCTATAAGTTTCATATAACCCATGTTGGCTACTAAATCATATTTACTGCTAAGCAAGGTTTCTAGTATAGCCGTTTCTTCGGCTGCTGTTTGGTGGCCTTTTTGGACTATCTCACCAGGCTGAGCTGGGTGAGTTTTATTGTTTATGAATACACAGGGGATATTTGTGCCCAATTCTTCGTTTAGTTTTTTTATTCTATCAAATACACCTGCATCGGCACGGCTGACGATAATAAGCTTAACTTCTACAGTTTTGCTAGATCTTATAAACTCTTCAACAGTTGTGCCACTACCCGATACCAAAACAGCAATATGGTACTTCATGTGGTTATTTTTTTGATAATTTTAATTTTGTTTGGTTGTTAAGGGTTTTGCCTGGGCCAATATTGACTATTTCCGAGCTACGCTTGCCTATCGGCGATGGGTAAATACCATTGAAACAAGATGTTGTAAAGCTATCGGCAGGCAAGCCAGTTGCTTTTAACATGCCTTTGTACGATAAAAAGTGGAGTGAGGTTGCCCCAATATATTCGGTCATTTCGGGTACGGTTTTATTGGCTGCTAGCAGATCTGACTGTTTTGGGGTATTGATACCGTAAAAGTCTGGGTATCGAACAGGTGGGCAGGTTATTGCAAGGTGGACTTCTTTGGCACCAGCGTCAAATACCATCGATACTATTCGACGCATTGTTGTACCACGAACAATAGAGTCATCTATCAGTAACACTCGTTTGTCTTTTATCAGTTCTACAACTGGGTTGAGCTTCATTTTGATATCTTGTTCACGCAAGGCCTCTGTTGGACGTATAAATGTTCGGTGGATATAACGATTTTTGATAAGCGCCATTTCAAACGGCACTCCGCTGGCTTTTGAAAAACCTATACCGGCGGGGATTGCTGAATCGGGCACCGGCACGACTACGTCTACAACAACAGGCAATTCTTTGGCCATTTCCATGCCAAAACTTTGACGCACGGTATCAACTCGCTTCCCAAGTAGCAGGCTATCTGGGCGGGCGAAGTAAATCATTTCAAATATATCTAATTTTTGGTTCGGTTCGGCTATCTGATGTGATGTTAATATGCCGTTCGTGATTGATATTAGCTCTCCAGGTTTTATTTCTCGTTCAAATTTGGCACCGACTGTGTCAAATGCACAGGTTTCACTAGCAACAACATAAGCACCGTCAGCTAGTTTGCCGAGTGACAATGGCCGTATGCCGTATCTGTCACGAAAAGCTACCAGTGTGCTCGTATCCATTGCGACTGCTGAAAAAACACCTGTAAATAGTGGCCAGGCTTGCTGGATGGCATCTGCCAGGTTATACCCCTGGTCGATATAGTGATCAATAGCGGCTAACATTAGACCAGAATCGTTGAGGCTAGTTGTACTGATATTGTTGGACTTTAAAAATTTCTCTAGCTCTGATGTATCGGGTATATTTCCATTATGCGCAAAAGCTATAGCGTTTTTAGTATTTAAAAATGGTTGATTATATAGGTCATCATCACCACCAGATGTTGAATATCTGTTATGTCCAATAGCTATATCGCCAGGTAGTTGAGCTAAGTTATGTTCACGATATACTGTAGATACAAGTCCCCGAGCCGCATGCTGGTACAGATATTGGCCATCACTACTGACTATGCCAGAACTTTCCTGGCCACGGTGCTGAAGTGCCCACAACCCGTAAAAAGTTAGTCGAGATGCATCAATATTTTTACCAGCCACGCCAAAAACTGCACATTTTTCTGTTATTGTTCCCAAAACGTCAATAGTTGCTGGCATTTATATCCTATTTAAATGAAATTGTTAATAAATTTAGACAATCATCTTAAATACAATAATTGAATGTGTTTACTTTATTGTATGCTTAACTATCTTTGCCTGCAAGGTTAAATATTTGAATTGAAATATTCACGCCAGTATTTGGGTGAAATTGTTTTAAGATTTGGGTCTGATACGCATTTCAGCAGGAGTCGACCTGTTTCAGGGTTTGTAAGCAAGGGTATATGGTTGTCGATTGCTAAGCGTCTTATGATATAGGCGTCTTTGTTGTCCTGATGGAGCGAAGGAATATTTATCATAAGACCAAACTTCATTTCCTCAACCATAGTAGATACACTTGGTATTATTTTTGTGCTTATCTTGTCAACTTTTGTTGAACGGATGCCTTGAGCTTTAAAATACTCATAAGTACCAATAGTTGTAAAAATATGCCAGCCGTCATTGATTAATAGTTGAGCTTCTTCTATAAACTTATGTTTTTGCTCATCAGGCAAGCTGATAAACACATTTTTGCCATTTATTTGTTGCTCTGTAGCTAGCCATGATAAGTAGAAAGCTTCATCCAGACTGTCGCCAAAACATGCCACTTCACCGGTCGAAGCCATTTCTACTCCCGCAACCGGGTCGGCACCCTTAAGACGATTGTACGAAAATTGCGAGGTTTTTACGCCTACATGGTCAAGTTCAAGTGTTTGATAGGATTTATTGTTTTTTCGTCCAAGCATGGCATCTGTGGCAATTTCAATGAAATTATAACCTGATACTTTTGATACAAATGGAAATGATCGTGATGCTCGTACGTTGCATTCAATGACTTTTATCTCATTATCTTTGGCAATAAACTGAATATTGAACGGTCCTGTGATGTTTAGATTTTTGGCGACTTGTCGGGCAATAATTTTAGTTCGGCGGACAGTCTCCAAATACAATCGCTGAGCAGGGTATACGACAGTAGCATCGCCACTGTGTATGCCGGCATTTTCAATATGCTCCGATATTGCATAAATAATAATCTTCCCATTTTGCGCAACTCCATCTATTTCTAGCTCTTTGGCATTTAATATAAACTGAGACATAACTACTGGGTGATCAGGCGATAGAGTAGTTGCTTGCTCAAGATACTTTTTTAGTTCGGCTTCAGACCAGACAACATTCATTGCTCCACCAGATAAAACATATGATGGCCTAATAAGCAATGGATAGCCTACCTGTTTGGCAAAGTTTTTTGCCTTGGTTAGAGTTGTCACCTCTTGCCATTTTGGCTGATCGATACCAAGTTTGTTTAGCAAAGACGAAAATTTATTCCGATCTTCGGCGCTGTCGATCTGTTGGGCTGGCGTACCAATTATTGAATATTTATTCTTAGCCAATGGCAAGACTAGATTATTTGCTATTTGCCCACCTACAGATACAATAATTCCTTTTGCTTGCTCAAAATCGGCAATATCTTGGACTCTTTCAAGAGTTAGCTCGTCGAAGTATAGCCTGTCAGAACGATCAAAATCAGTTGATACCGTTTCGGGGTTTGAATTAATTATGATAGTTTTATAGCCACGCTTGTTGATGGTTTTTGCTGTGTTTACTGCACACCAGTCAAATTCGACCGATGAACCTATACAGTACGGGCCTGAGCCAATAATAGTAAACGCTTTGTTGCCGATCGGTTTAACATCGTCAGTTTGTCCGTGATAAGTCATGTATAGATAGTTGGTTTCAGCCTCGAATTCACCAGCCAGGGTGTCTATTTGTTTAACAACTGGTTTAATGCCCATTTTTACTCTATTTTTACGGATTACTTGTTCGGTGCTATTTTGCAGACTGGCTATTGTTTTATCCGAAAAGCCCATTTTTTTGGCAAAAAGCATACTGTCTGCATTTAGCTCTGTTTTTTCAATCATTTTTTCGGTTTGATATATGTCGTTGAGGTGTTCAAGAAACCATTTGTCTATTCCTGATATTTTTTTGATATTGCTGATTTTTTCGCTCTTTTTTAGAAGTTCATATATTGCGAATAGCCGTCTGTCGGTGGCATTTTTTACCTCGTCTTTAATATTATTAAATTTATACGGGTGTAGAGTTAGCCCATCGGCGCCAATATTTAACATACGAACAGCTTTTTGGATAGCCTCGGGAAATGATCGGCCGATAGCCATAACTTCGCCAACACTTTTCATCTCTGATCCTATATGATGATCGCTCGATTTCATTTTTGATAAGTCCCAGCGGGGCATTTTGACGGCTATGTAGTCGAGAGCTGGTTCATAAAAAGCAGAAGTTTTGCCGGTGACGGTGTTTTTTATTTCGTACAATTTTTTACCTAACATCAATTTTGATGCCACAAATGCCAATGGATAGCCGGTTGCCTTGGATGCTAATGCACTTGATCGTGAAAGTCGAGCATTAACCTCGATTACTCGATAATCGCATGTTGCAGGATTGAATGCGTATTGGATATTGCATTCACCAATAATGCCCAGATGATTGATAGTTTTTATTGCTACTTCTCTCAAGTAGTGATATTCGTAGTTGGTTAATGTTTGTGATGGTGCGACAACTATACTTTCACCGGTGTGTATACCCATCGGATCAAAGTTCTCCATGTTGCAAACCGTAATAGTATTGCCGTCAATATCACGAACAACTTCGTATTCCACCTCTTTCCAGCCTGCCAAATATTCTTCGATTAACACCTGTGGAACAGCTTTTAACACTTCATTTACTCTAGTTGTTAATTCCTTGTCATTGTTGATACGACCTGACCCTAGTCCACCCAGGCTATAACCAGATCGGAGCATTATTGGATAGCCCAGCTCTTTGGCCGCCGTTAAAGCTCCGGATAGATTGTAGGCTATTTTACTGTTAGCTGTTTTGACATTTATCTTTGCCAATGACTTTTTAAATAAGTCACGGTCTTCGGTTGTTTTTATAACTGAGATAGGTGTGCCAAGCACTTGTATATTTAATTTTTTTAATATCCCTAAATCATGCAATTTTAAACCCAAGTTTAGAGCAGTCTGCCCACCAAAACTTAACATTATGGCTGATGGTTTTTCATTTTCTAGTATTTTAACGACGGATTTAATATTGAGCGGCTGGAAATACACTCTATCTGCCATGTCGCTATCGGTTTGAACGGTGGCTATATTTGGGTTTATTAGTACAGTGTAAATATTGTCTTCTTTTAGGGCTTTGATAGCTTGTGATCCAGAATAGTCAAATTCGCCAGCTTGACCAATACGTAACCCACCCGAACCTAAGATAACTACCTTTTTTAACTTTTTCATAATGATTTATAAAACCTTTCAAATAACCACTGTGTGTCTGTCGGGCCAGGGCAAGCTTCGGGGTGAAATTGGACAGCAAAATACGGCTTGGTTTTATGCTCTATTCCCTCAATCGAACCATCGTTTAGGTTGGTATAACTTACTCGCCAGCCGATTGGTAGGGATTCTTCATCTATTGCATAGCCGTGATTTTGACTAGTTATGTAGGCTTTTTTTGTTCTTGTGTCTTGGCATGGTTGATTGTGCCCACGGTGGCCAAATTTGAGTTTATATGTTTTCGCTCCAGCAGCCAGCCCCAAAATCTGGTTACCTAGGCATATTCCAAATATTGGTTTGTTGAGCTTTATGGCTTTTTTGGTTATTACGATTGTATCTGCATACTGAGTAGGATCACCCGGTCCATTGGAAAGCAACACCCCATCGTATTGCTCAGCTGTATAATCGTAGTCATTTGGGACTACCTGAACTTGTATTGGCAATGTTAGGAGCGATTTGATTATGTTTTGTTTGGCACCACAATCAACAACTATCACTTTTTTGGTGTATTGTTTGTTGTGGGTTATTGTTTCGGGCTGTATGGATAATGGTTTATCGCTATTTGGGTTAAGATCTGCAAAGTTAACATCACCCAAGGTTCCAAACATACTGCCAGATTGTCGGATATGTTTGGTTATTGCTCGTGTATCCGCACCAAATAGTAGGGGTATATTTTGGCTCTGTAACCATTCTGCAAAACTTAAACTTGAGCTTGGATGGCTCCAGTTTGTAGCAGTTTCAGCAACTACAACCCCACTTACTTGTATTTTTTCTGATTCATAACTTTTTATATCAACACCATAGTTTCCGATAAGCGGATAGGTAAAAACTAGTATCTGATTTTTGTATGATGGATCGGTCAATGATTCGACATAACCAGTCATACCTGTATTAAATACAACCTCTCCTGTAGCGTTGGGCTCTACGTTACGGTCTGAATAGCCCATAAATTTAGTTCCGTCTTTCAGGTGTAGGTAAGTTTTACTTGATTTAAAAAAATCGCTCCATTTGGAGCGATTGTTCTGTGGGGTTTCATTGGTTTCATTGTTTACATTTTTATGCATACTTGTTCTAACTTATCAAATGCATTGGCATTTATCAAGTTGCTATTTGATAGACTTGTCATATTTGTAGAATACATAGACAATATATACTATGAATATATTGTCGGTTTATGCGCATAGTGAACCAAGGTCTCTCACGTCTTCACTTAAAAATATTGCAATTTCCGAACTATTGGCTCAAAAGCATAATATTTTAGAAAGTGATTTGTATGGCATGGGGTTTTCAGCACTTGCCGAAAGGATTGATTTTACTCAGCTTAGTGGTAACCACTACAACTATATGCTAGAACAGAAAAACACTGCCAAAAATGGTTTGTTGTTTTCACCGGATATCATGGCTGAGATTGAAAAACTTGCCCAGGCTGACATAATACTGTTTCACACTCCAATATGGTGGTTTAGCGTGCCGGCGATACTGAAGGGTTGGTTTGATCGGGTGTTGGCCATGGGGGTAGCCTGGGACGGCGGCAAAATATATGAAAAAGGGCTGTTGCGCGGCAAATCAGCTATGTTATGCGTTGTTGCTGGTGGGCCAAAAGAATACTATTCAGAAGGTGGCAAGCACAAGGCAACTATGGAACAGATATTACACCCAATACAGCATGGAACTTTTGCATTTTGTGGTCTAGATGTACTAGAGCCATATATTGTCTACAATTCATTGGGCATGAACCCAGGTCAATATCAAAAAACTATCGATGATTATCAAGTGAAGATTTCACATATTATCGACAGCCCGGCATACCTATCTAGATATGATTGATATATAATGTATTCATGAAAAAGCTTTGGGATCAGCCACGAGCAACATTTATACTGTCTTTGGTATTGTTTGTTGTTTTTGCATTCAGCCTAAGTATTATTCGGTTCTATTTTAGTTCGTCATGGGTCTATTGGTATTTGATTTGGAACCTTTTCTTGGCTGGTTTGCCACTTGTCTTTAGCTGGTTATTTTACATATCAAGTAAAAAGGGGATTAAATTTAGTATAAAAAATATTGTATACCTGGGTTTATGGCTACTTTTTTTGCCAAACTCATTTTATCTAGTTAGTGATCTCGTGCATCTTACCGAATCAAGTGACACATGGTTAGTTTATGACACAGTTTTGTTTGCTGTATATGCATTACTTGGTTTTATCTTTGGCTTTTTGTCACTTGGTATTATCCACTATAGATTTAATCAAAGGTTTAGCAGTAAAACTTACTATTTGGTTTTCGGCTCATTGCTACTGAGTGGGTATGCCATATACCTGGGGCGCTATTTGCGATGGAATAGTTGGGATGTTATCACAAATCCGTTTGGCCTTATATTTGATGTATCTAGTAGTTTTATTTACCCGTACGAAT
>CAYQBK010000019.1:0-6804 GCA_964415715.1 uncultured Candidatus Saccharibacteria bacterium | reverse complement strand
TACAAAACAGCCGCTCTGGCCACTGAGCTATGTCGGCATAAAGTAACAAACTAAATATTATCAAAATTAAACATTATCGGCAAGTTATTATGGTGCTAACAACCAGCATTGACGGGCTTGAAGCCCTGCTCTACACTGAAGTAATGGTGTAATTTTTGTCTAAATTCAGCTTTGCTTCCATTATTTTCAATGGTTACTACTCCTGCCATTCGCATTACATAACCTACGTTTATTCTATCAATTTCTTCATTTCCTGGATCATCTATTCCGTCTTCTTTTAGGAAATCTTCAAATGATTCTATATTTTTATCACGTTCTCTGGGGTTATGACTTCTTCGTTCGTATCGTGTGTTTGGGTCGACTTCAATAGCAAGAACCTTCATTCCGATAGATTTTTGTAATGCTATTACCCTTTTAGGTGCTCTTAATCCGTCAACTACTAATAATCCGGATGTTGTTGATTGGCTAGTTTTTTCGATTGTTTCAATAAATATATCAGGACTTTTTCCGTTCATTATCTTACTTGCATTGGCATAGTCTTCACGATTGTTTAGTGGAAGTTTTTCTACCTTTGCAAAATCTTCAATGATACCACTCATACTAAGCACATGTGCTCTATATAGTTTTTCAGCAAACTTGCATACAAAACCTTAACCACCACCTGGCATGCCAATAATATTTATAACGACTGGACTTGAAGCAAGACGATCAATAACAATATCAACAAAATATATGAAAATAGCAATATTGTCAAATAAATGTATAAGTATACTTTAGACTATGACCCGCTTGGGTCGGGTGACTTTGTTTGGTTTTGAATTGTGTCTGGATCTGTCTATTTTGCGCTTTACGGCTTTGGCTTCTTCCTCCATATTGTTCAGTTCATATGCTCTGTGAAGCAGAGAGTAGGTTTCTCTGGTAGGCTCTAGTTCCGTTGCTTTTTCAAGCTCGCTAATCATTTTTTTGTTATTACCGAGTTTTTCTTGTACTTTTGCATAAGCAATGTGTCGGGCCGCCAAAGTATCATCGAGCTTCAATGCTTCTTCAAAAGATATTGATGCCCTGGTGTAGTCTTCGGTCTCATAATATATTAGCCCTAGATTATGAAAACTCGATGGGCTAGCTTCTATACTAGAAGCAATTTCGAAACAGTCTATAGCGTCTTTGTATTCTTTCTGTTTTGCGTATAGTATACCCAACCTGTTATATGCGGCCGCATTCTTTTCATCGATCTTTAATATGGTTAACAGTGCTTTTTCAGCCTTTAGGAGTTTGTTGTCGCGCATGCCCTGATGAGCAATCTCCCAAAGCTTACCAAGCCTTCCTGCTAGCCTTTCTGGCATATCCAAGCTAGAGTCTTCTAGCTTGTATGTAGAACGTATTGCTAATGCAGTGATGATCAAAAATATAAATATGCCAGTCATGATTGTAAGTATTATAGCACTAAAAACAGTTTAGCGAGTACTAGCTTTGTTTGAACGTGTTTATTTAACTGGTATATAGCTTGTTCTGTGTGTTTTAGGCGTTTATTCCAGGCCTGTATCTGCCGTGCACTAGAGCCCAACGATACGTTATACAATGCTGCTTGGCATAATATTTCTATAGCCTGAAGTATATCCATTGCTTTTTCGCTACTGGTTGCTAAAGATTTAATATTTATTAACCTATCAATTTCATTTTCTGCCAATATTTCTTTGGCTATCTCAATATCTTGAAGCAGCTGGTGGGCGGAATCGCTAGTGATGATCTTGGTGATGGTGCCCATATTGCCTAAACCTATTTTTAGGGCCAAATCTAACTTGGCTTTGTTGGTGCCCTTAAAATATGTTTCGATTTGTTCGGTTGTTGGTGATAAAAGGTTCCATATGTATGATCGCGACCGTATTGTGATAAGTAGCTGGTTTATGTCACTGACTGATAAGATAAAATGCGTGTTTTGTGGTGGTTCTTCCAATATTTTTAGCAAATTGTTTTGGGCCTCAGAGGTAAGCAGGTTTGCCTGTGGTATTAAAACTATTCTGGAATGATTGGTTGTTAGCTTTAGTAATTTTTTCATATCTCGTATTTGCTCAATTCTGATATTTTTCTTATCTAAATCTGGCTCGATTAGACTGAGGTACTGAAAATATTTATGTCCTAGGTATTGTTTTGAAAGTTTTTGCATAATATATTTTTTTCCAAAACCCACTGGCCCAACTAAAATAAGTGACTGGGGCAGATCATGTAAAAAAAGTTTATACTTTATTGCAGAGTTTTTACTAAGTAATAGATCGTTGTTCATGATATAAAATATTATTAAATTCAACAGGTAGCTTGCTCACAAAAGTTTTTCTAACACCTCCCGGCAATGTTATTTCAAGACTGTGCGCATGTAGATACATTCTATCAGCGTTTTGACCGTTGTAGACTGCATCACCAATAATCGGATGACCAATATATGCCAAATGTACGCGCAATTGGTGAGTTCTACCTGTCAGAGGCTTTAGCTCAACCAAACTGTAGTTTGTATTGCCTTTCAAGATTTGATAGTTGGTTATGGCACTTTTACCATTTTCATCGGCTTGAAAAGTCTTGGGGTTTCTGGGGTTGCGGGCTATTGGTACATCAATAGTTGCTTCTTTGTGCTTTAATTCACCCAACACTACAGCAATATATGATTTTTTCACGTTTCGACTAGAAAATTGCTTTTGCAAGAAACTTAATGTTTGCTGATTTTTTGCACAAATCATAACCCCACTAGTTGCTCGATCAAGGCTATGAACTAGACCAGCTCTTTCGCCCGACAGGTCTCTGACTTTTTCGCTGACAAAACTAGCGACACTGGCTTCGTCACAATATCGTCCACGGGCGTGACTGATTACCCCGATGGGCTTATCGATGACAATTACATTTTCATCTTCGTATAATATTTGTAGATATAATGTTTCAGCTGGCTTGTTTATTGGGCTGATGTCTGCTTGAAAACTAAAATTGGGTTGAATTTTATCGCCAGGTTTTAATATCTTGCTTTTTCCTATGATGTGTCCCATATCAAACAACTTTGCAAGTGCGGCTCGTGAATAGCTCGGGTTGGCTTCTGACAGCAAAACATCCGCTCGTTTGGGTTTATCGTAATTGTTGGTTATGAGCATTGTATATAGTATATATCAGCTCATAAAATATGTTTATGTAAATTTTACTCAAATAATAATAAATGTTTATTTATTTCAAAGTGAAATATTAACTATAACTATCAGTGCTTACTCTATGCCATTTATCCAAACATTCATCTAACATAAAGCAATATATATCTTTGATATCTGGAAAAATAAGCTGATCATCAATTTTTAACAAATCATTTCTATTAAGCCAGGTTAGAGAATCTGATTCTCCTTCTGCAATACTTGATTGCGGTAGCACATCTGTAACAAAAGCATATGAGATATCACTATGAAAGTGTTCTTTCGAGAAATTATGGGTATTATGTACTAATGGGTATGGGTGTTAACTGCCCGCCCCTAAGATCGTGTATTATGGGCTTTGGTTGTAGTATCATAAGGTCAGTAATATCATATCCTGACTCTTCTTTTATTTCGTGTTGTATTGCCTGCCAGGGGTTTTCGTGCAATTCTACATGACCACCAATTTGCCCAAGTATACCCAATTTTTTATGCTTGTGAAGCAAAACGAGTGGCTCTGTATCGATCCGAATAATAAAGGCTGAGACTGTTGCATCATGCTGGCCTGGGGCTGTATGGATATGGGACATATTTTATCTGAGTCCTATAGATTTTTGAACTTTGTAAATATTATCTGAAGCAATTTGATTCATGCAAGCTTCGTTTTTAGCAACTACATCGAGAATATCTTTTTCAACTAGCGAATTAATATTGATTTGTAGATTAGTTAGGAATATTTCAACTTCAGCAGCAACAATGCTTTTTAATTCACCATATTTGTTTTTACCAACCCAAGCGTTATTTATGGCAGATTGGGTACTATTTGTTAGCAAAGCAAGAATTTGTAGTAGATTGGTTATACCTGGCTGATTTTTCCAGTCGAAATTTATAACACCAACCGAATCCGTTGTAGCAGACATTACTTTTTTGGCTGCTTGTTTTGGATCATCTGATAGTAATATTGTGCCAGCTGGGTCATCTACACTTTTACTCATTTTTTTATCTGGGTATTTCAGGCTGCGAATACGTGGCGCTGAATCGCGATTGATAAAACGTTGTTGTTCATCTAGAGATTTTGGAATTTTGAAAATATCACCAAATTTATTATTGATACGAGTTGCCAAAGTACGAGCGAGTTCTAGGTGCTGACGCTGGTCCTCACCAACTGGGATCCATTCTGCACCGTACAATAATATATCAGCAGCCATCAATATTGGATAATTGAATAAGCCGACACTTACTCGATCATCACCAATTTTTGCTGATTTATCTTTGAACTCTACCATCCGGTTAGCTTCTCCAAAACCCGTAAAACAGCTAAGTATCCAAGCAAGCTCGCTATGAGCGGGAATAAAACTCTGTCGATATATATAAACATCAGGATTTTCATACGGAAGTCCACAGGCAATAAATAGTTTTATATTGTCTACGGTGTTAGCATATAAATTGGTGTGATCTATAGGAGTAGTAAATGAATGTAAGTCGGGCACAAACATATTTAGCTGATATTCGCCAGCGTGTTTATTTGCCATATCGACCATTGGTAGTATAGCACCTAGGTAGTTACCTAGTGTCGGCTTGTCATTTGAACGCAGGCCGGTTAGTATTAGTTGCTTTGACATAGCTAAATTATAACCTAAATATATATATTTGACCTAACACAAGTTATCTCGTTGGGTTATATGTGAATTCATTGTCATTAGATAGTGATGGTTTGGAGATCTTTGCACAATAAAATGCCTGATGATTATTGGATGGCAATATCCTTAAAGTACGACTAACTGTTTGATCAAACGATTTTTCTTGCCACTTGGTTAGCCCCGATTGGACATTGTCAATATTTGACTCGATAGGTTCTATATATGCATCACGACGTTTAAGTAGTTTATTGACAACCATTTCGTTTTCTTCGGGGGCAATTGTGCAGGTGCTATACACTAAAGTACCACCGGGTTTTAATAAATCGTATGCGTGTACAATAAGCTGTTCCTGAAGCCTGCTGAGTCGTTTTGATTTGGCATATGTCCAGTTTGCATATGTTTTTGGGGTATTTGGATTGATAGCCGCTTCCCCACTACAGGGTGCATCTAGCAGTATTTTATCGAAACTTTCAGAACTATATTTTTTAAATAGATTTCGACCATCGTATAGTGTAAGCTCTGCTTTTACATCATAAGTTTTTACTAGAGCACGTAGCTTGAACAGACGAGATTTTGATGAATCATTGGCAACTATATTTGCTCTGTTTTTTGATAATGCGGCTATATGACTTGTTTTTGCCCCTGGTGCTGCGCATAAATCTAAGATATTTTCATTTGGCCTAGGGTCAAGTGCTAGTACGGGGACAAAACTGGCTTGGTCTTGCAATATAAAATAACCCTGACTAAATAATATTGAACGAGAAGCATCTGAGTAATTTTGTCCAATAGTGTAGCTGTTTTCACACCAACTGATTGGTGTTAATTTAAATGATTTTATAATGTCGACGGAGATTTTTTTATTTTGTTTCAAACTATTTATGCGTAAAGATTTTTGATGATTTATACTCAATAATACGTCTGCCTGACTATACGACACCTGCGAGGCCTCTGCACAACGATTTATGATGTCAGAAATGACTTCCATATAAAAATCACCTCTTATTATAACAGAGGTGATAGTTATCTTGTATGAACTTATTAACGTTTAGTAAACTGACGTTGCTTTCGTGCTCCCTTAAGACCAAATTTCTTGCGTTCTTTTTCGCGGGAATCTCGTGTTAACAAATCTGCTTTTTTAAGCGTAGATCGGTAGTCTTCACTAAGTACAACTAAGCTTTTTGATATGCCTAGGCTAATAGCTTTGGCCTGACCAGCTTGGCCACCACCACTAACGAGCACACTGACATCAAACTGTCCTTCTTTTTCGAGTAAAGTAAAAGGTTTTTTTACTTCACGAAGCAATGCAACACTGTCTGCAAAATATTCATTGACCGGTTTGTCGTTTACAGTTATGTTACCCTTGCCCTTGTATAGGCGAACTCGAGCAGTTGAGCTTTTGCGACGACCTAGGGCGTAAAAATATTCATTGTTCGTTGACATACTATTTCACATTCACTTTCACAGGCTTTTGGGCTTCGTGATTATGTGTTTCACCAGCATAAACCTTTAGCCTGTTGAGCCTTTCATTCATTAACTTATTTTTTGGAAGCATACCTTTGACCGCCAAAACTATTACGTCTGTTGAATCTTTGGCAATTTTATCGGCAAGGGTTGCTTGTTTGAGGCTACCAGGGTACTGACTATGACGATAATACATCTTGTCAGTTAGCTTATTGCCAGTCACAACTAATTTGTCGGAGTTTATAACTACAACGTAGTCGCCACAATCAATATGGTGAGTGTATATTGGTTTATCTTTGCCAGTCAATAATTTGGCTACGGTAGTAGATAAACGACCAAGTGGTACTTCCGATGCATCTACAACATGCCACACACGCGTGACATCGCTAGGTTTGGCACTATAAGTTTTCATTATTTTGCCTCCTTTTTAACAGTTTTGTCAGTAGGCTTTTTTGTAACTGACTTTTTATCGACAGCTTTAGCGGACTGTATTTCGGGTTTGGCAGTAGATGTAGAGTTAAGAACGCTTAGATCATCTACAAAAG
>CAYQBK010000018.1:0-3801 GCA_964415715.1 uncultured Candidatus Saccharibacteria bacterium | reverse complement strand
TATAAGTATAGTGTATTTGTATGATAAAAGTAATTTTTATATACTAAATAATATGGCTGAAGCTAAAAAAAATAAAAACAAGAAAAATAAGAAAATACCTTTAGTTGTGCTGATAATTGTTTGTTTGGTGATTGTTTTTGCGACTGGCTTAATATGGCTGTATTATCAAAGCCAAAGACCAAACTATAGAGACCTAGAAAAGGCCTACAACCAACTACAGATACCGAGTGACTGGAAGCAGGTAAGTGAATACAAAGTCACCGGCTATGAAGGTATGTTTTGTTTTACAGCTGGAATAGATGAGGCCTGCCCAAAGCTTGATAAAACATATAGCTTGAACTCTGATAATAATCCAGAAGAAATTGCTAAAAAACTTACAGATAGTAGTAAATCCGATGTAGTTTCTAATAGTTGTTCCAATGAAAATATTACTTGCCAGATTGAATTTAGGTATAATAGAACAAAACTTATTGTTTATATTGAGTCTTCGGGAGAATTCCCGAAAACGGTTAAAATAACCTCTTCAATTAAAAATGAATAATGATAGATTATTAAACAAAACAATACTAATATTTCTAGCTATATTTGTATTAATAACACCAGCCATTCCTATATATGCGTCGGCTACGGACTGTGCGGATGTCTCTTTTGTATTTTTACGTGGCTCAGGGCAGAATGGGGGTACAAAAATTCTTGGTGATAGAAATAAATACATCAATTCAGAACTCTATTCAACCGAGGAACAGACTAAAACATTTTTTGAAGAGTTGGATAAACGGATTAATAATCAGACTAAGGAATTTGTAAGTTTTCATAATCAGGGAGGACATCAATATGGATATAAAGCTCTCGGTGTTAGTTCTATGTTTGATAAAGCTTCGCATAATACAAAAACAACAATCAGATCAAATGCATATTATGAAAGTATGTATGACGGATCTGATGCCTTGGCTCAGTATGTTAAAAAGAAAGTTGTTGCGTGCCCAACGCAGAAAATAGTATTGGGTGGGTATTCTCAGGGTGCTCAGGTGGTAGGAGAAACACTACCCAGGCTTAGTCAAAATGAAAGACAAAATATCAAGTATGTAGCAATGTTTGGCGACCCAAAACTCAATACCAAAGATAACTCATCTGTGTTCAAAAAAGGGCCATGGGTAAAAGGCACAGTCAATAGATTTGTCAACGGCATATTGGGTGCACGAGTGCAGTACATACCAGATGATATACGAGATAAAACTGGTAGCTGGTGTGATATTGGTGATCCGGTTTGTGCTGGCCGAAGTATTGCCACAAATATTGTTACAAAAGGCTTGTATGACAAGTTTGTCGACAAAACACACTCAAACATATATCAGGATAAATGGATCAGTCAGTCTGTAGGTGATATTATGGGTAAAATTGATCCAGTAAACTCGGCCAACAAAAATGCATTTGCCCCAAACGAGATTTTTTACAAACAAGGTAAAAGACCTGTTACGGACATTGTGCTTATAGTAGATAATGCTTTATCTATGACCCATGTTTTAGAGAAAATCAGAGCCAATAGCCAGCAAATTGCCGAGTCTCTACTAAAAGATAAACCAGATACTCAAGTGAGTGTTATTAGATATGGCAACCAAAGTATGCCATTTTATGGTTCAACTATGGTTTATGCCGAGGTTTATGGCCAACCAACGAATGATGTAAATAATTTAGCTAACACTATAGGCAATATCCATCCATGGGGCAGCACTAACCCATATACAACATTGTTTGATGCTCTAGATGTAGCTGTAAAACTCGAGCAAAAAACTGGTAGACCTGGTGCTCAAAAACAATTTTTATTGGTCACAAACAATGGCTATGGGCCGCTCGATCATTTAGTTTTAGACACTTCAATGACCAGCACTAAAATATATAATCGTATGTTAGAGCTAGACCCAGCAATTGCCAATGCTATTGTTCTACCCGATTTGAACGGTGAATATACTGCTCTTACAGATATTCAGAAGGTTAGTGGCTCAACAAATGGACAGATATCACAAACTACAGACCAAGATATCGTACCTACTATAGGTAATTTTAGCTCGGTTATTGACACCTCACCAGTCGCAAGTATTTCAAATGTTGAGTATGAGAATGATTCAATTTTAGCTACAGCGGGCGATAGCTATGATCCTAATAGCTACATAAATAAATATAAATGGGATTGCAACGCGGATGGTCAATGGGACTATGAAGACTCACAACCAAGTGTTAAATGCGACTATGACCAAAGCTATAAAGGTAATATTGTGTTAGAAGTAGAGTCTTTTGATGGACAAAGCGCCAAGGCAATATATGGTGTTGATGTTACTTATGACAGCAATAAAGTCATTTCAAACTTACAAAGTCTGGAATCTCCAGTTGTCGATACCTCAAGTGAGCCACGCAAAGCTTGGCATATTGTAAATGCTTATGATAAAGGGACTATTTTTAATGTTTATGACAGCAATGGAGATTTGGTTGCGTTTAGCGATACGCCTAGTATTGATATTACTTATTTACCTGACAGTAATTCTAACTACAATGTATACGCAACAAATGACTATTTGGTTAGCGAACCAACTAATATTCGAATAATTGCTAGTCCAGAAACTATAAAGTCAAAGATTATAGATAATACACCAGGTTCAGTCATTTTACAGACTACACTACCAACAGCATCACGGCAGTATGCCACTTCATTTGCAATCAGTAATATATATGATGCTAGTCAGTCTATAACAGATATAGCTGATTCAATAATAGGTAACGAGACAAAAAATAATAGTCAACAAAGTGATCAAAATAAGATCAATAATGATGTTTCAGGCGTGAGTTCGGACAATGATTCTCAAAATAGCGCTAGTATTGCAAATGTTAATCCATTCAATAAATTACTTGGTAAAATAAATATTTTTTATGGCGCTTGTTTTTTGTTATTGCTAGGATTGGTGTTTGGAATATATAAAAAGTTTAGCAATATTTAGTATTTTATTGTACGGATTTTATAAATTTTTTAATGTGTTTTTGAAAGTTTTCAACTGAGAATTTATCAGTAGATTTAGATATGTCGGTTGGTTCCCATGTTGTTTGTTGGGCTTTGGTTATTGCTCTGGCTATGGCGTTAGTGGTTTGGGTTTTGAATAGAATGCCTGTTTGGCTTGTAATATAGTCTAATGCTCCACCCTGGCCGTAGGCAATAACTGGCGTGCCACAGGCCATTGCTTCGACTGGTGTTATACCAAAATCTTCTATGCCAGGAAAGAGAAAATACTCCGCTTCTGATATTAAATGTGGCAACTGTTTATCTGTAACATTTGTTAAAAATATAATATTTTCATGGCCTTTGGCTAGGTCAACCAGCTTTTCGTGCATTGGTCCATTGCCTACAACTATTAACTGCATATTAGTTTTTATGGCAGCCAATATAGCTAGATCAAATCGTTTGTATGGAACCTGTCTGCCTACAACTATTAGGCCACTTCGTTTTTTGTTGCTGGCATATTTTTTGAATCTAGCTATATTCACTGGCGGATATATTACGGTACTCTCGCGATCATAATATTCTTTGATATTGTTTTTTATGTGAGTACTGTTGGCTATGATATGGTTTGGTCGCTGGGCTGCGTTATAGTCCCAACTACGCAAGGGGGTAACTAAACTTTTTAGTCCAAGTCGAACAATAGTATTTAGGCTTCCAAACCCGGGCTCTTCTAGGTATTCATCATATCGTGACCAATAATAATGAGTTGGCGCATGACAGTAGTTTATGTGCATAGCTCCTGGTTTAATATTTTT
>CAYQBK010000017.1:0-7654 GCA_964415715.1 uncultured Candidatus Saccharibacteria bacterium | reverse complement strand
AATAACAGCAATATCATAATCAAGTTTACCTAACCAGGTTGAATTTTGCACAATACTAGCAATGACACCCCGTGTAAAATTACTGCCAGTAGGGTTTGTTAAAACCTTCATTTTTGAGCATAGAACATGTGTCAACATCTTGGTGCTTGTAGTTTTTCCATTAGTGCCAGTTACCACAACCACTCCATTGGGTAGTTGTTTTAAACTATCAGCCAAAAAGCCAGGAGATATCTTTTCAACCACCAAACCAGGTAGAGCGGCGCCTCTTTTGCCCAATAACCTCAAAATAACATATATTAACTTTCCAATCCATAAAGGCAACCTTCTCATATATTATAGTTTACCAGCTAGCCATGATTTTGCATTGTCAGTATTGTCAAACCAAACAATATCTTTGTTTCTTTTGAACCAAGTTATCTGACGTTTAGCCAGGCGATAGTCACTAGTTATGACAGCCTGTTTTATGTCTTGTTCGGAAATTTGTTCAATATAATATCTGTTTAACACCTTATATATTCCGCCATTTAGGCCTGGTGCACTTGACCCATAAAGCCTTATGGCTTGTAAATATTCATCACATACGCCTTTTTCTAGCATATAACTGCATCGAATATTAATATTTTGTTTTATAACGTTCTGCTCAGGCATAATACCAACAATCACACTGCCTACTGGCAAAACATGTGATCTTTGTGGCTCAACACCGGCTCTTATTATTGTGGATATTAAATGCAGTTTATTCTTATAGTTGATAGGCATATTATAGCCATTGTCTACTATGTGATTTTGTAATTCATCGATGGTCAGTTTTTCTAACTGTTGGTATTTGCTAAGATCTGGAGTTGAAAGCTTAAAATCATATAAAAATGCATCTACATACAAGCCTGTCCCTCCTACTATGATTGGTAGTCGGTTTTTAGAACTAATATATCTTGTTTTTTCTTGGGCTAGTTGGACAAAATCAGCTGCACTATATTTTTGATCTGGTTTGATAATATCTATCCCATAGTGAACAACACCCCGCCTTTCAGCCAGAGTGGGTTTGGCTGTACCTATATCAAGCCCTTTGTATACAGCCCTTGAGTCTGCAGAGATTATTTCACCATTATATTTTTTAGCAATATCTATAGCGAGCCTCGTTTTGCCACTTGCAGTTGGGCCAACTATAACTAGTAATTTGATTTTACTGGACTTACGCAAAACCTCGGCTTGCTCTGAGCCCATTTCGGACAAGACGGGAGTAGTTTTATCTGTCGGAGGGGTGCGCATAGGCACATTGACGGTAGAAAAACTAGTTGTGTCCGAACGAAATAGTTCAGATGAGCCAGGGATTTTACGTAAGTCTAGTTTATTTTCAGGTTTCCAAAAATACTGATCAAGCTTAATTATTTTATAGCCTCCAGCTATTTTTACCCCCTCGTCTTCAAGCATTTGTGCCTGACTAGCACGCCCACCAGGCACAAAACCAATAGCTAACACTCCCTTGGTATTGACCACTCTGTGCCAGGGTAAATTTAACTGGCCAAAATGTGCAATCTGCCCAACAGCCCTTGCAGCCCCTGGGCTACCACACATCGCAGCTATTTGACCATAGGTCATCACTCTACCGCTAGGTATCTGTAAAACTATCTTATTAACAGATTCTTTAAACTGTGAATTCATTATTTATATTGTGGTATGCGATGTTCTACCCTTAGCTTCGTTAGCCACGGTTTTCAAAAAATTATCTAGTTTAATAGGTCCTTCAGACTGAACTTGCATATCCAACCTAACTCTAGGGGTAGCTATTCCATCTGTTAGCTCTTTTTCGCCAATAACCACAGTGTATGGTATTTTCATTTTCTCAGCCGATCGAATTTTTTTGCCAACAGATTCATTGGTGTTGTCGGCAGTAACTCGAAGTCCTAATTCTTTAGATTGGTCAACCAGCCTATTGGTGAATTCAACAATAGGTTCAGTCTGATTAACAGATATAAATCGAATCTGCTCAGGCGCCAGCCAAACAGGTAAGTTACCAGCTGTTTTCTCTAACAAAAAGGCCATAAATCTTTCAAAAGCACCCATAATACTTTTATGAATAACGTATGGGATTTCCTTGTTGCCCTCTTTATCAACAAACTCTAGGCCCATCCTTTGGGGCACCAAAATATCAATTTGCACTGTTGCGATAGTGTCTTCATTGCCTAAAACGTTTTTTGTTTGAACATCTAGTTTGGGACCATAAAATGCAGCCTCACCAACACCTTCTTCAAACGGCAACTCTGATTCTTCAAGCACCTCTCTAATTATCTGAGCTGCAAACTCCCATTTATCAGTTTCCTTGGCGAATTTGTCTTTTTCAAAGTCTGGCAACGAAAGCCTAAACCAATATTCATCAATGCCAGTTTCTTCATATACTTCACGAAACAATTCAAGCACATCCCTAAACTCATCTTTCAACTGATCTTTAGTGACATATATGTGTGAATCATTTTGCGTTATTGGCCCCCTCATGCGTATTAGGCCAGTCAAGGTACCGGACAGCTCATATCTATATAGTCCAGCATGTTCGCTAAGCCTCAACGGCAAGTCTCGATAACTCGTAACCAGCTTTTCGTAAATCATATGATGATGAGGACAATTCATTGGTTTTATAAAAAACTGATTGCCTTCCTCGTCTTCTTCTGTTGCATACATATCTTCTAGATAATAATCAGCATGGCCCGATCTTTCATATAACTTTCGCTTAGTCAAGAGTGGAGTTGATACATACTGATAGCCTTTCGATTCCTCTTTTTCACGCATATAGTCCATTAGTACTTTTTTGACTATCTCACCCCTGGGCATCATAAGTGGCAAACCAGCGCCCACATCATTAGTTATGAAGAACATTTTAAGCTGTTCGCCCAACAGACGATGATCGCGTTTCTTAGCTTCTTCGAGCATTTGCAAATAATCATTTAGCTCTTCTTTAGTCTCAAAAGCTACACCGTACAAACGTTGCATTTGAGGGTTGGTTGACTTACCGCGCCAATACGCACCCGCCACCCGCATAAGCTTGAAAGCTCCCACATTACCCGTTGATGACACATGAGGCCCACGACACAAATCTGTAAATGTATCATTTGTGTAAAATGAGACATTTTTAACTTTTGATATATCACTTGGCAAGCCAAGCTCACTAACATCTAAATCTTTGGCTATCGTTGTGCCGGCGCGCTTTAGATCGTTTAATAACTCTAGTTTATACGGCTGATCTCCATTTTTTGCCCAGTGAACAGCATCGTCAATCGGCTTTTCTGACCTAACAAAATCAGAATTTTTATTGATAATACTTCTCATTTCTTTTTCTATTTTTTTAAAGTCAGCTTCTGATATCTTTTCCTCACCCAGATCTATATCGTAATCAAATCCATTTTCGATAACCGGCCCTACACCAAACTTGGCTGTTGGCCAAATACGCTGGACGGCATCGGCCATTATGTGCGCTAAGCTATGACGCATAGACAATAAATCCTATGAGCTGTGTTTTTCTGGCATAATATATCTCCTGGGTATAATCTTATCATGAAAAGAATTTACAGATAAGCAATCTAATTAAAAATACACAGACATAATCTGTGTATTTTTAATGTATTGACATAGTTTATCTTATCTCGCAGCGGGATACCCACTAAGACAAACTTATCTATGCAGATGTATGCCCACCTGGCTAGATGTAGTGTCCAACACACCTGACAAAACTTCACCTGTACTTGATAGTATAATACGACTAGCCATTTAATACTAGTCTATTGTTACTGGCTTATCCACATCAGCTGTGGATACTTGCCTTTTCACCCCTGCTAATATATAATTTAGCTGTTCATCTTCGTGGGTCCTTAGCTCAGTTGGCTAGAGCGCTTCCTTGACGTGGAAGAGGTCAGAGGTTCAAATCCCCTAGGACCCACCAAACAAAGTTGTTGAAAAAGATTTAATATGTTACAGATCTGACACCCATGAACCTTACATTCATAGTAGGTTACAGTCTCACTGTTTATGCTAGATCGGATTGCATCAAGGCTTGTCTAGCCTGAACTCAAAGCAAATACTTTTGCTTTTCGGGTTCAAATCCCCTAGGACCCACCAAACATTGACATATTTAGCTTAGACTTCACCGTCTAAGCTATTTTTATATATCTACCAGCTTCAAATGTAACAATAACGAGCTCTCGTAGCATCATACAAACACAAATCGTTATACGTAAGCACATGGCTGACTGGTTGATATTGCATTGGGCTAAATTATTAATTTACATTGGAGGCTGTCCAGTAATTACAATTTATCGTACATAACTAAGATCTAGCTGAGAAATAAGTATAAAAGCATTAACAGATTAGTGAAGCTTGACAAAATAGAGGTCGGTTTGCTATAATAAAACTGTTAAACGAGGCGTTTTGCTTGAGTAAGAAATCAACCCTAGACGGCTTTCAGCTGTTCTATGAAGAACTACATTCATCAAAAGAATTTGTTAATCGTATTCGCCGCTCGCGACGATCTGCCAACAAGCAGAAAACGGAATAGAAAATAGTTCGAAAAAAGAGTGTTATGGATAAATCCATAACACTCTTTTTTATTTCCGACCAAGAATACTCAATTTACGAAAAAAACCTCGGCTCAGACTTGGCTAGTTTCGATAAGACGGGGATTTTATGTAAGTCTAATGCAGTTTTTCCACTACAAAAAAACACTTATCCACTAGCATTTTCTATAGCGTTATGACAATATATAGACATGGTATGTATATATTGCAGAAATGACACCCAGGTAGTTAACTCTCGCCTCCGCAAAAAAGATAATGACGTTTGGCGACGTCGCAAATGTACTGTCTGTGGCGCATTGTTCAGTTCGACAGAAAATATTGACCTATTTAATACTCTAAAAGTAAACAAAAAAAATAATGATCTTGAGGATTTTAGCAAAGAAAAAATATTAATATCTATATACCGATCGATTGACCATTTGCCAAATCCACAATCACTAGCTGGACATCTAACCAAAACGGCCCTACAGCAGATATTGTACAAGGATCAGCTATCGACAAATCCAATAATCGATTCAACCACAATAGAAAGATGCATTTTTTCGGTCCTACAAAAATTTGATTCTGCTGGAGCAATAAAATATAGATCCTATAACAGCAATTTGTCTGCTCCTCGTGATATCAGAAAAAGTCTACGCCAGACAAATAAGTTTTAGCCAGACGAAACTAACCCAACCTGAACCGAGGTTTTTGTGTAGGAGTTTATTTTTTGACAACTTTATCTGTAACATCAAACTTGCCGAGATATCGCCCAAAGATTAACCTTGTTTGCGAATTTAGGGCAGCAAAACTGCTATATATAATTGTTGTCACCGGCAATACTACCCACTGCAGTATCATATAGACCCTATGCCTGGCCTTGTACCTGGGAGGCTTTGGTGGCAATAATCGAATACTATAGTAAATACTAATAAACAAGAATACCGTAGCTACTCGCTGTATCCAGCTTGCTACTTGAGGCAGCTGATTGGCAGTAAAGTCCATCCTGGCATGTGGGTTAGTATACAGAGGTATCAGCGCTCCTAATAGTAACAATAATGACGCAGTCGCCCATGAAACATGCCCCTCAATTAGACGAGTTGTTTTAAAAAATAGATCCAACTTTGGAACTTTGTTCTTTTTTGTCCAGCCAGTATACAAAACATACGCTACGTCACTCGCACCCCAAGCCCAACGTCTGACCTGAATAAACTGCGCTTTTAGAGTCGATGTGTAGGTTTTTGACAAAACAGCGTCCTGGTAAATAGGTGTCAATATAGGATATACTTCATGATTGCCGTTATATGTAAAATACGTTCTCCAATATTGGTGCCCATCCTCGACAATAGTTCTAGTACTCCAAAAATCTGTATCAATAATAGTTTGCATGCTTTGAGCGTGTGATGCAAAATTACGCAACATGTGAGGTCGTAATGTTAAAACAATATTCCAAAATGAATTACCCAGTGCTACTACTCGCATAGGCGCAGGCACATCCCATATGTTGTTGGTATATATAGAGACTGGCTGAAAAGAAGCATGTATAGGGTCGGGACATGCTACAAAAGCATAAGAAACGGCTGAAAAATATTGTGGATGTGGACGATTATCAGAGTCTAGGGTTGTAACTATCGATTTTTTTGGATCAATTTTTTCTTCTAATAAATATTTTTCGGCCCATCTACCAGCATATGTTATATTACCGCCCTTGCCTATTACTTCATTTGGTATATCACTAGGGTGCTGAACACTTTTTATGCTATAAAAAACTTTGTTATATTGTTTTTCTAGCACTTTTACCATTTCTGCCACCGCAACACCACCCCGCTGCTCGTAGGCAATGACAATAATCATTTTACTCTGGTCGTAAACAGATTTTGTTAATGTCTCTATGGTTGGGCCGACAATATCTATGGTTTCGTTTGAAACAGCAATAATAACAACATGATACAGGTCCTTTGAGTTTATTATCTGACTAGTGGGTCGGCTTTTTTGACGGATGAGATTTTTATAATGCCAAGATGGTGATATACCCTCTTCATACTGGGCAAATGCCTCGTCTGGATTATCTAGCTGGCTTAGCATTCTTGACCAGTCGTAAGCCATATGCTGATTAATTCGACGATAACCCTGAACCATACGAATATTTAAAGCAATGGTTTTTATAAACCATAAAAGCAAAAAAGCAATGATAAACACAGCCGCGTATACTGGCTTGATGAGACTTAGAGCCACGGGTAATATCAAAACCGACCAGCTAAGTAAACCTGGAATCATTTCATACAAACGGTATAGTTTACCGCGTTCGGATACTAATGGTATTTCAATAGACTTCATACTAACGAGAATTGTTGATGCTTAGGATCGACTCACTAACAATAATATTAAAAACCAGTAAGACTACTGTTATTAAAAGTACAAGTAATGAATAATCACGTTTAAAACTATGCATCCGTGCAGCAAAAAACATACCCCCCAAAGATATGATCAACGAAGCCAAAGCAAATGTATACAACTGTAGTGGGCTACCGTTTTGTGGCCCGTCAATGATACCAAGCGATGGCAAATAAGCAACTATTGCCGTGGCCCGGCTATTGTCTATTTTGATGATTGAAGAAAGCACATTATAAATAGCGAGTAAAACAATTGTAATGTTCAAAAATAAGATTGGCCGATCCTGTAAATACTTCTTGAGTTCCATATTGATACTATTTTACCCTAGTTGACTCAAAAATAACAGTGTTGGTCAACTTGTAAACCTTTGTTGGTGCTTCCATAGTTTGGCATACACCCCGCCATAATCAACAAGCTGTTGATGTGTGCCATCTTCGACGATGTGGCCTTTTTCAATAACTATTATTCTATCCATATCCGATAGCGTGCTCAGCCGATGGGCGGCTACAATAGCCGTTTTGCCTCTTAAAATATCAGTAAATGAATCTTTAATGATTTGTTCGCTTTCACTGTCAAGTGCACTGGTTGCTTCATCTAGTATGAAAATTGGGGCATCCTGGAGCACTGCCCGGGCTATAGCTATGCGCTGTTTCTGACCACCACTTAGTTTGACTCCCCTTTCACCAACTACGCTGTCTATACCATCGGACAATTTACTA
>CAYQBK010000016.1:0-1952 GCA_964415715.1 uncultured Candidatus Saccharibacteria bacterium | reverse complement strand
ATATAAAAATCCGCTCAATTCACTTTCGCCAAACAATACACTTCCTCCGCAAACGTTGTACGATATTAGACTGGACAAACCCCAATATATTAGTTTTTCAGATAATGCTAGATTTTTGAGTATGCAGAGTGCTAGTAATTTTGTTGTATATGACGGTGAACTCAAACAGAATTATCGCTATACTTTGCCAAATAAACTAGGAGTTGATCAAAAAGCAAGTTGGGTAGATGGTCACCGAATGAGCTTTGTTGAATCTGGTCAGTCAAAAATATTTGAGTTTGACGGCAAAAATATTCAAACATTAACAGCTAGCCTGCCAAATAATAATTTTAACCCGTATTTTGATCGAGACTATAACTATGTATTTACCTTTTTGCCACTTGATAGTGGCAAATCGGCTCTGCAGTCGGGGTCTTTAATAGCAAATAAAAAATAGCCCGGTATTTATTCGATTTACGTTGGAATCCTTAGTTCTCCTGATATGTTTAATCGGCTAAAATATGTTTTTCTTCTTTGATGTATCTATATACCTCTCTATCGGATAAAATAGATTTTATCTCACCCGAATCCACATCAGATAGAACCGGGGTTCCCGGTCAGTCGAGTTTAGTTGATACCGAGTATCCGATTAATCAAGCTTGGAGAATTGCCTGGCACGCTTGTTTTGGTGGTCGAACTTGGTTTAGCAGTTGTGGCTACGGTGGTGTTTTTGTCGGGAGTAGGTAGTATTTGTTCACCAAAAACCACCATCCTGTTTATGTTGGTGCCTGGAGGATCGCAAGTTATCAGTGTAGCAATCGAATCTTTGCCTGGCTGTGGATCGAGCACCCATGTATCAGACGGTTTGACTATTTGTGTTTGATACACCTTGTATACATAACGCTGGCCACTATAGTTGAGCATAAAGGTATCTCCTGCTTGAAGTTTGTTGAGCATCACAAAAGCGTATTTGTACTTGCCAGGGTTAAATAGGTTGTTTGACGAGTGTCCAACAATAACAACATTACCTTTTTGCCCAGGCAACGCTGTAGTTGGGTAGTGTACAACGCCATCGTTTAGGGCATTTTGAATATCTTTTTCAGAATTTGATTGTATATTGTATACCACTGGTACATCAACATTAATTTTGGGAATTATTACCTTGGGTGCTGGATCAACTTTGTCAGCACTGGCTGGGTCCATAATAATAGGCCCACTGCTAGCCGTTTTGCTTGGCGTTATGAACGGTGCTATGAACCTTTCGTTGAAAAATCCAAACATAAATATTATTATTACAGCTAGCCCCATGCCAATGCCAAAAGCTATCGACTGAAAATTTTTACCAGGGTTTAAGCGACCTCGTTTAGCTGCCGTAGCAACTATTTTCTCTCTGATTGGCACAGTGTCTGTGTCTGTATTTTTGGTGTCATCTAATTTGTCTGTGTCGCCATAAATATGGTGACGACTTTTAATAGTTTGGCTGTTTTGAGGATTGTTAGTAGGAGTAGCGTTTGTGGTTGCTTTGGCTGTGCGCCCTGTGGTTGATCTGGTTTGGTTTTCATTAAATTCACGCCAAACCTGGTGTTTTTCTTTGTCGCTCAGGTTTTGGTAGTATTCATGCCAGGCTTTAGTTATTTCGGCTTGAGATTTGCCAGACTGTTGAAGCTGAAGCATGTATTGTTGATGTTTTGAATGAGTACCAGTTTGCTTTATTTCGCTGGCTTCAGCCTTGGCTGTGGGCTCTGCTGTGTATAGGCTATCGAGTTTGTGACGAATAGTTTCTATGGCATTAACGTTTGGATCCGAGTCGGCTACTGGTTTGGCGTTTATTTCTGTTTGTTTTGTATCGTTCACGGTCGGCTCATTTGTATTTTTTAACTCAGTATTGAACCCTGCTGGCTGGGTGTTGTCGTCTGGTAATGGTAATGATTGGCCTGGTTCGCTCATATAGTGTTTTTGCTTATGACGTATAT
>CAYQBK010000015.1:0-9488 GCA_964415715.1 uncultured Candidatus Saccharibacteria bacterium | reverse complement strand
CAGTCAATAGGGTTATAATACGGTCGGCTTCACCGTAATTTGTTCGACGGAGCACGATAGCATGGTCAACGATGGTTTGCACGTTCTATCTCCGTTTTTATAATTCCTGCCAGATCTGTTAGTGATGTTTTAGATTTGTTCAAATAACGACTGATGCCAAATTTGGTCCACATTGCTCGATCTAAGCCAAACACGTATTCAGGAACACTGCTATATACCACAACAGGTATATTTGCCCAGTCTTCATACGAACGAAATTCATGCAAAAACTCTACCCCACTATGACCAGCTAGCTGCATTTCCAATACAACCAGCTGTGGTTGATTATCATCTATCTGTTCTATGGCTGATCCGGCGTCTGTCGCAACGAAAACAGTCAGACCGTGTGTTTCAAGCTGTGATTTATAACTTTTTAACAATACGATGTCTGGTTCAACTAATAATATATCCATCATGGTTACACAAGTGACAATTGGGCGCTCATCGGTACATAAAAACCTATACCTTTGGCGGTTTTGTGTCGAAACTGTTGAAGTTCACTGTCTAGTGAGGTGACCAACTGGTTGGCAACTTGTATGCCAAGCGTTGATTTGGATGTTGATTGCGACATCGGCATTCGCGCTACATGAGCCATATTGATAGATCTCTTCATAGCTGACAAATTTAAATCAATATCACTGCTATATGCTCCGATCCTTTGGGTGGTAGTTGCTGTTTGCTGAACGGCAATGATTATTTTTGAACGCTCCACCATCGATACATTTGACAGTAACAATGTAGCAACGAGCCCATACAGCGATCCCCTAACGGCCATTTCGTTTGCAAATATCGGATCAAGTTTTGGCGATGAATCTAAACAAAGCTCAACCCCATACACTCTAGCCAGCACAGAAAGCTCACTTTTTACTCTATGGGCGACAGCAGACGCCGAAAAAGTGGTTAGCGGTAGCTGAGTTTGATTGGCACGTATGGCAAACAGAGCGTATTCAATGCTTTGCAGTGAACATTTTGTTATGACATTGATTTCTTTCAGATTTTCAGCCCGGTTTTTTGAATCTTCACTCAGGGCCTTTATTTGTAAAAGCCTTTCCTGAATATCAAGAAATAACGGGTTTGAAAAACCCATATCGCCATATTCCGTTTGTGTATTACCCGCCAACATAACCCCTAAAGATATTTATTATTCTTTATAGCTAATATTATAGCACTTATTTTATAGTTATGGGTTGAATTTGAGTTCTTTTAGAACACGATTGTCAAAGTCTGCCTTATAGGTGTCGCCCTCTGTCCATATCTTGAGAACCTTATCACGCACAGGGATGATAACTACACTGCCATTGCTGTTTTGATCTATCTTGCCATCTAGCCGAGTAGCTGTAACATTGCCCGGCAAACCAACAACTGGTGTTGCGGTTAATTCACCTTTTTTTAAGCCCTGAGAATACGTTTCGAGCTCTTTTTGATAGGTACTTTGAATTATCTGAGCCCTAAGTGCATAGTTAAATGAATCATTGCCACCTTTGTCTGTTGGCACAAAACCAGGGTGAAAATAGGCGTTTACTGGGCTAGAGCTACTACCCTCATCGACATAGGCGCTCCATGTTTTGGGGTATGTTATTGCTACTGCGCCAAACTGAGCTGGTGAGGTGTAGGTCGTCATGGGCTCTTTGTATTTTTCTTCAAATTCTTTATCTAGCTCTGTTTTTTGTTTCTGCTCAGCCGCCTTGACTGCGGCAGCTGATTTTTGATCACTTTTATTTTTGTATCCGTCTAGTTGGCTGTAAAACATGACAGCTGCTACAGCAGACGCAATAAACAATAAACCTAAAACAACAGATAATACTATCAACCCAACAGATGGTTTGTTACTAGGTTTGGCCATCGACACCATAGACGCTGGTGCTATCTGAACTGGCTCAGGAAATGGTGCTTGATATGTTGATGTCGGTTGCACTGTTTGGCTAGCATATACCTGGGGCTGAGCGTCTTGAAACTGTGGTTGAACTATCGGCTGAGATGTCTGAGGTGACTGTTGCTGAATCGGTTGAGTTTGTTGCGGAAATTGGCTTGGCTGAGGCACGGATTGACCTGGCTGATACGGACCAGGTTGTGCAGGTTCCTGGCCAGGATAAATATTGGGCGTTTGTGGTGTTTGATTGTTTGGGTCCATTACACTTATGTTAACATATTTTGCTAATTTTATATTAAATTTTGTTTTTGCTCTTGCTGACCAATTTCATGTATCAATACTTGCTCTTCAACCATCAATGCGGACAATTCTCTTTTGTATTCTTGCCTTGATAAAGTAAAAAGATTTGGATCAACATTGAGAGTATCCCCTATATACACCGGCTCTCTTCGACTTTTTAGCTCTATTATTGCTTGTCGAACTATTGCTAACTCGTCCGCGAGGCTATTTTGTGGATATGACTGAGGATCGTGGTTATTGATAGTCATATAGATACATTGCATCCTGACTTTTAATTACTTCTTTGCCGGGGATTTCAAATGCGTAGGAAACTAATTTTACGCTAGTAGTTTTTGAATAGTTAGCTACATACCTATTTAGTCTTGGCATAAACCTAGTATGTAAGAAAACATATATACCATCGGCTGGTGGCCAGGTTTTGTGCCAAAAGTTGCCATACTCTACCCTAGCAAGCTTGCGGTAGCGAAAAGTGACTATTTTAGCAACTATAAATACCATGGGGTTGAGTTCATAGCCAACACTTTTGATGCCTTTTTTGGCTGCGCAAACCAGTAGTCGCCCATCGCCACAACCTAGCTCTAACAGGGTGTCACCTTTTTTCAAGTCTAATAATGCCAAAGCTTGGAGTTGCTGTTTTCTCAAGGTTGGCAGATACGGAGCGCCAAACAGTAGCACAAATCCGAAGCAAAATATGACCAAAACTATTGATATTAATATCCAGCTCGGCATATTTTATTATTTTTCCACAATCTCTAGCTTAGATTTGCTGTCGTTTAAAAAACTATTAAGTTCAGTGATAAGTTTGTTGGCTTCGGCATATTTGACCGAAGCCTGTTCAAAATCGATATCACCCGTCTGAAACCAGCTAACTATATCTTCTAGTTGTTGTTTTTTCTGCTGATAGTTGAACGTTTGAGCAGTCATAACTCCCCTCTCTTGATGCTTTTAACTTCTACCACTATATTACCACCATCTGAAAGTGTAATATTTAGATTATTGCCGATCTGTACATCTGCAATCTTCCTGACTAGTCTGCCGTTTTCTAGCCGAATAACACTATAACCACGCTTCAAAACATTGGTTGGGTTTAGTGAGCTTAGTATTTGACCATAATTAGATAGCGCAGCTTGTTCGTTTGTTATGTGCGATCTGTACATGTCAGATATTTGCTTAAAAATATTGGCATTGTCAGACAATTCTGATTCTATAAAATTTTTATAACCCGATGTGATATTGTTTTGTGCGCTATCGACGAACTTTTTTTCTGTAGGTTTGTCAGGAACAATTAGTTCAGCTGCATTACTTGGTGTACTAGCCCGCTTATCAGCTACTAACTCGGCCAGGCTTTCGTCTATTTCGTGACCTATTGCCACCAGTGTTGGTATTCGGCTCGCAGCTAGCGCCCGAACTACTCTTTCATCGCTAAAGGCAGCCATATCATCGGCCGATCCACCACCCCGCGTTACAACCAATATATCAGCCGTGGCGTCTTGGTTTGCCATATTTATAGCGTTTACAAGTTGAGCTGGGGCATTTTCACCCTGCACCAAGGTGTCATACACCACTATCTCTACGTACGGCCAGCGGACATTTACTATTTTAACAAAATCAACGTAAGCGGCTGATTTGGCGGATGTTACTAGGGCTATTTTACTAGGTGGATATGGCAGATATCGTTTGCGGGCAATATCGAACAGGCCTTCGTTTTGTAGTTTGGCTCGTAACATATCAAAAGCTTTTTTGATTGAGCCTTCGCCGCTAGGTTTGATGCTTTGAAAGGTAAAACTGAACCCAAACTGTGGGTGCATAGTTGCCCGGCCGGATATTTCTACCAACATACCATCCTCTACAGGCCCAGGCAGGCTATAAACACTACCGAAACAGGCTATTTTGCTTGTGTCATCTTTTAGATCAAAATACACCCATTTGTTTTTACTGACCCGAAAATTTGCTATTTCTCCCTGCAAATACACAAATCCAAATGCAGTCTCAAAAACCTGGTTTGCTAAAGCAACAAAGTCACTTGGGCTAAATTTTAGTGGCTGATTTTCGCTGGACACGTTCGACCTCGCCTTTTCGTAGCGCTTTTTGATACAAAATAAACCCGACTGGCACAAATACTATCATCGTAAATATACGATATATCAATGTAGCCGACAAAGCTGCCGCCTTTGGCACGCCCGCACTAGCAAAAGTAGCGGTCATAAGCGCCTCGCAAACACCTATCCCCCCAGGCAATATCGAGACCAGCCCAGCAAAACTAGCTACCGAATAGGCCAATATCACTGCCCCAGGATTAACCGTTTGGCCAATGGCTAAATATGCTGCATATATGGTCATTACCTCTGATATATTGACCAACAGCGCCCATACCAGTGGTCGTTTAAGTCGTTTCCGGTGTCGCATAACTTTGGCATAATCTTTGTGTAGATCAGCAAACAATTTCTCGACCTTGACGATATTTATACTGTTTTCTTTTTTTGTAAATGGATGTAATGCCCGGTTAGCTATGCGTGGCAGAAAACCCATAAAACTAGTTATTCTGTTTTCATCACTAACAATATATATACCTAGTACCGTACCAAATAGTGTCATAAAGGCAATACTTAATGAAATATATAGGGTAACTCCGCCCGCTTGATTGTCAAAGCTTAGAAAAAACAAACCAACAAACAGTAGCAACAAAAAGCTTATAAATGTCAGTGCAAAACGCATTGCTTGCGCAAGTGTTGTTCTAGCTACCGGCACACCCAAATGTTTGAGGCGAATACCCAAATACGAGAACCCCGCCACTCCACCACTAGGAAAGACATTGTTGACAAAATTTAGCTCTAGGGCAATTTTGAACATTTGAAACTTACTATCCATCTTTTGACCGGTTGCCGCAAAATAGTCATAATAGATCATACCTACAGCATAAAAATTAAATATTTGTAGTGGTATCATCAGTGCGATTAACGACCACTTGGCCCCGCCTATCTGATGCAAACCATCTTTTATCTGTGGCCATGAAAAATACAGCAATATACCAAGTGCAACAATCGTCACAATATTTATTATTATTCGAACTTTTTTCGACAGCATACAAGCCAATTATACATTATTCGATGTATACTTGTTGGTAGTATGAAATATTTTGCAATTTTGGGGCGACAGCCACGATTGGGTTTGGCCGAGCTAGAAAGCCTATTGGGTGCCGAAAATATAGAACCATTTAGCGCCACTACGGCCCTAATTAACGCCGACATTCCGGCTGACTTTGGCGATCGATTGGGTAGTATCATAAAATACGGCCAAATCATCGATATCGGCTACTACGATGGCTGGATCAAACTATCTAAAAAAATAACCGACATCATGAAAAAACAAGCCTTGGCTACAACCGACGGAAAGCTAACCATAGGTATCAGTGTCTACGGGCTAGCTATAGATTGCCGAGATATAGAAAAAACAGGCTTAAATATCAAAAAGATATTAAAAGGTGGCGGTCGATCTGTTAGGCTCGTGCCCAACAAAACCCCAGCCCTATCAACAGCCCAGGTGCTACACAATAAACTAGCCAAGGAACATGGCATAGAAGTTGTCGTTATCGGCAGTGGTAGCAAGGTTGTTGTAGGTATTACCCGCTTTGAGCAAGATATCGAAGCCTATACGGCCCGCGACCAAGCCAGGCCCAAACGTGATGCTTATATAGGTATGTTACCGCCCAAACTAGCCCAAACTATCATAAACCTAGCTCAGGGGGCTGGCTCACAAAGCACCACCCTACTAGACCCGTTTTGTGGCACTGGTGTTATACTGCAAGAAGCCAGCCTTATGGGATATAACGTTGTTGGTACAGACAATAACCCCAAAATGGTTAACTACAGCACGCAAAACCTACACTGGTTGTATTGCAAATATCCGAAACTAAATACAGATTCTACAATTATTGAGCTGGGCGATGCTCAAACACACACCTGGCCAAAAAATATTGATATTGTTGCCACTGAAACATATTTGGGTTCACCAATATCTATGATGCCAGATGCTGAAAAACTAAGCCGTTTAGTAGCCGAAACCAACGGTTTACACCATAAAACACTAGTCAATCTTGCCAAACAACTACCACAAAACACCAGGCTTTGCCTAGCAGTACCCACCTGGCGAACAAAAAGTGGCTTTAAACACCTGCCTACCCTTGACCAGCTCGACAAAATCGGGTACAATCGTATAGATTTTAAGTATGCAAATCGCCAGGACCTAATATACATTCGTGAAAATCAGTTTGTGGGTCGTGAGCTAGTCGTCTTAACTACCAAATAAGTTACTATTAAGGAGTATTATGTCACACGTAAAAGCTGGCGGTACAAGCAAAAACAACCACGATAGCCCTGGCCAACGCCTAGGTGTTAAACGCTTTGGTGGCCAAAAAGTCCGCACTGGCGAGGTTATTATCCGCCAAGTTGGCCGAACCAAGGTTGCAGGAAAAGGCACCTTTATGAGTGCCAACTTTACCATCCACGCCGCTCAAGACGGAGCCGTCAAGTTTATCGAACGTCGTATTCGCCGTTTCACTGGTAAAACCGTCCGTCGCACCGAAGTAGTCGTCGAATAACTCAAATCTTGCTAAGTTTGATGTTATTTTGTCGGTTTAGCAGATTATTATTGTATTATTAGTGCATCAACTTGTCAGTTGTGCTTGCCCATAACAACTCAAATACAAACCATCATTATCTTCTTTCAACAAGCTAGATAGGTATGTTATTACATCATCCGGATTTGATCTTTTAAATCCTGCTGGTAAATTTGCTATGTAGCCATAAATAATAAACCCTCCCCTTTCACGAGCCTCATCTCGAGGCTCGGTAACTATACTAAAATCTTCCGTATAATCCTGACCGTCATAATTATCACGAAACATCAAACCTAACACGCGTGCCGTTCGACCATTGCCATCTTTAAACGGATGCAAAAGTACCACACCAAGGGCCAGCATATCGCCAACCCTTGCCGGATTAACATCTTTAGGACAGCTTTTTATTACTTCTACTAATTTTAAGAATACATCATACCTATCTTCAATTCGAATAGTATCTTCACCACCTATTTTTATCACTTTGTCATGGCTAATTAAAGAATCTTCTGAACCTTGTATGGATTTGTTAATTCGTTCTAGCAAAATTGCAATACCTTCTACAGAAAGACACTTTAACTGCTCTATTCTTTCAGAAGGAGTTTGAGCGTCAATCCCAAATTCATCACTTAGAACTCGTTTGAATCCTTCGGCATCTATTTTTGCTACCGGATGGGTTATTTCGCACCCATTCGATGTTGTGGGTTTCTCTGACATTTTTATTACTGCAAGGCCTATTTACACTCTTAAGTATAGTAGCACAAATTTTTTGTTATGTCAAATTTGTCGTGTGAAGACAATGATATAACTGCAGACTTCAATAACCACACTCTTTTGCAGATGGTTTCGCTTGCACAAAACAAAAGTATAGTCGTTAAACTACATCGCTAGATGGTGGCGGATGCGTTCAACCACATCAGCTATGACAACTTGTGACTTAACTAAGTATTCATCGACACCTAGATCTTCGGCACGCTGTTTGTCGGCATCTTGGCTAAGTGCTGTCAGCATGATAATACGCGTATTGGCGGTTTCGGGGGTATTGCGCAGTATATCTAGTACGTCAAAGCCACTTACCTTGGGCATCATTGCATCGAGCAATACAAGATCAGGCTTGTAAGCTATGGCGGCGGCCAGGGCTTCTTCGCCATTGGCAACACGTTTAACCGCAAAACCTTCGGCATCTAGCCTGGTTTCATAAACACTCGCCAGACCATCATCGTCTTCGACTAATAATATCTTTTTGAGCTGTGTATTTTCGAGATTTGTATTTTGATCATCCATAACACTTATGTTAAACTATTTGACCCCAACAATGCAAGTTAAATCTACTGTTTGACTGTTTCGGTTGCTTTGTCGAGCTGTGGGTCTTGCTTGTTTTTAATATTTTCATCAGTTAGCTCAACCTTGATATCGGGCTGGATGCCTTCTTTGTCAATATTTTTACCATTGGGTGTGTACCAGCGAGCTACAGTTACTTTTAGTAAGCCACCAGTATTGAGATCGATAGTTTCCTGAACACTTCCCTTGCCGTATGATTTGGTGCCTATTAGCTTGGCTGCACCGTTGTCTTTGAGCGCGCCGGCAGTTATTTCACTAGCACTGGCACTACCCTCGTTGATAAGCACTACGGTTTTCACCCCGTAGAGCGGGCCTGTTTGATCACAAGTGTATGTTTTTTCAACTACACCGCCACGTTTTTCATCTAATACTTTGGCGCCCTGTTTTAGCCACTGGCATGATACGTCTACGGCTGCTGTTAAATATCCACCCGGGTTGTTTCGCATATCTAGTACTGTACCGGCTACGTTTTTTGATTTAAAATCAGCGGCTGCTTTATTGATGAGATCTGACGTATCGTCTGAAAAGTGCGATATTTTGATATAGCCAATATTGCCGTCCAATATTTTTGTTTCGACACTGGGTATTGTTATGGTGTCACGAACTATATCAAAGCTAAGTTTTTGATCACCACGAACTATACCTAGTTTGACAGTTGTACCCTTGTCACCACGTATCTTTTTGACCGCATTGTCTACGCTCATACCAACGGCATCTTCGCCATTTATGGTCGTTATGATATCTTTTGCCCTCAGGCCAGCCTTGTCTGCTGGAAAACCAGCAATTGGTGACAATATAGTCACATATTGCCCATCCTGGCTAAGTTCAGCACCAATACCGCTAAATGTACCCGTTAGTGATTCTTTAAAATCTTTGGCGCCGGCTGGATCAAAATACAATGTGTGCTTATCGCCGGCTGCATCGACTAGTCCCTTTTTTAGGCCTTCGATAAGTTTGTCTTCACTTAGTTGCCCGTCATATTTTTGGCGCAATGTCGTATACACCTGGTCGACACTGTCATAGTTGAGTTTTCGGGGTAATGATTTGTTTTCCTTAACAGCTACTTGGCCAATACCAATATTTAGCTGACCACTACCAACAAGTATGCCAAAATAAAACAAGCCAAAAGACAGCAATATAGTTGCAAATCCGCCCACTAGCCATGGCCAAACCTTACGCTTTTTTGGTATTTGTGTGTTAACTCCGTTTTTTATCATATTGCTATAGTTTACACGTATTATGTAACTACTGGCAATGGCAAAATCATTTTTATCAGCACGTTATCAGAAATCATGGAAAATGTATAAACTGCATAGCGCCTAA
>CAYQBK010000014.1:0-13582 GCA_964415715.1 uncultured Candidatus Saccharibacteria bacterium | reverse complement strand
TAGCTCAGTTGGTTAGAGCGTCGGGTTGTGGTTCCGAAGGTCGTGGGTTCGATCCCCATAACTCGCCCCAAAATACAAGCCTCAGCCTGCCTGAGGTTCATAGTTGTTTGTGCTGTTGTAAATAACCAAAACTATTACGCTTCTCCACTATTAATTGCTAATCACTTTCAATAACTGTGCTGGGCTATCAATGAAATAATCTGGTTTATACTTTTTAAGAGTATTTGGGTCAGCATAACCCCAGCCAACTGAACAAATAGTAATATTAGCTTTTTTAGCGGCCTCAATATCTCGCGTTTCATCGCCTAAATAAATAGATTCTTTTACATCAAGATTCTCAGATTTACACAACTTCTTGATAGACTTTGCTTTGCCCAGTAGGCCTACATCACCAACAACTTTGCAAAAATATTGATTGATTTGATGTTTTTTTAGGAATGTATCAATGGTTTGTTGGCTATTGGTACTTAGAATATAAAGTTGATGATCAGTTGATAACTGAAAAATAACACTTTCAATACCCGTAAAAGGTATAACATTTTGGAAATTATTACTAATTTCTCTTTTACCTTTAAATAAAAGTATGGGCAGTTGCCATTTTTTTATGGCCAGAGCTTGTATTATTTCGCGCGTTGATAACTTTCGTAAAGATTCAATTTCAACATCTGAAAAATTTTTTTTATTTTTTGAAACAACCCTAAGAGCATCCACAAAAACAGCGAAGCTATCGGCTATTGTTCCATCAAAATCAAATATTATGTTTTTTATCATAATTATAATACAGTTGGGGCTAATACTAACATGCCGGCTAACACCGGAACTATTATATTATCACTGCCCTTTGGTGAAAATATTTCTGCAATCGACAATATCGTAGCGTTAGCAAATGATATCATAGCGTAAAATACAGGCATAGCTAAAATAGCCGGCAAAGTATCAAAACCATATTTAGAAAAATATATATAGTTGATAATAAACGATACAATTATAAAAGTTAAAGTGCCTGCAAAACTTTTTTTATGGCCATGGACCATAAAAACACCTGCCTTATTTTTAAATGAAACTCCCACCACCGCAGCCATGCCATCTGCCAAGGCCATAGTTAATACAGCTACTGCAAACACGGCACTATCCGTAAATAACAAGGCGCAGACACCAATACCAAGCGCATACCATATTTCACCATATGAAACTCGCTTAATACTCCGTAACGACTTAAATAGGCCAAGTTTTTTGGTGATAACTAATATGACTATAAAGGATAAGCTTATTAAGACAATTTCAATTTGTGATAAAAATAATGGCCAAAAAGCGATATATGTAGCTGACGTAATATGAATAAACTTACGAGCATATTCACCCCTAAGTATTTTAGCGTGCCATAACAATTCACCAATTATTAACGAAGATGCGATACCTACAAAAGCAATAAAGAGACTTAACATTTGCTATATATTATAGATGAAAAAGCGAGTTTAAAGAAATTATTATTTGTTAATCCCAGCTAATATCTGATTCGTCTATGTGTAGATTATCACCGGCTGATAATTGGCCGCTCAATATCCGATCAGCTACCAACGTTTCAATAGTTTTTTGCATTAACCTGCGGAGTGGCCTGGCTCCCATTGCCGGATCATGACCCTTATTGGCCAATCGAGCTACTACACCTGGAGACAAACTAACTGTAATTTTCTGATTTACTAGCTCTTGGTTAACATGTTTAAGCATCACCGCAACAACCTGCTGGAGCTCGGTCTCACTGAGTGGCCCAAATATAATAATGTCATCAAATCGATTCATAAGCTCTGGTTTAAACTGACCCTCGTGTATAAGTTTGTTTGTAAGCTCGTCGGTTAGTACTTCAATATTTACTGATTTATCTATTTTTTCACGAATAAATTCTGAACCAGCATTTGATGTGACAATAATTATTGAATCTCTAAATGAGTATGTACGGTTGTCATTATCTACTAATGTGCCTTCATCAAAAAGTTGCAAGAAAACATTTATTATCTCAGGATGGGCCTTTTCTATTTCATCTAAGAGTACTACAGAAAATGGTTGTTGCTTTATTTTATCTAGAAAACTTGGACTTGTTTGGTTTCCACTAGTGAGCAATCTGTTAATACTATCAGCATTGATAAACTCGTTCATATCAAGCCGAATTAGCCTATCTTCAGACCCAAAATAGGCTTCAGCTAATGTTTTTGACACCTCGGTTTTACCCACTCCGGTAGGCCCTAAGAATAAAAATGTACCAATAGGTTTATTGGAGTTTGAAACCCCTGTTCGACTACGCTTCAGGGCGGACACAAGCTCCTTGATTGCTATATCTTGACCAATCACTCGTTCATGCATAGTTGTTTCAAGACCAAGCAGTACATCTTTCTCTTGACTAGACGCTAAGCCAACTTTTACCCCTGTAGTCTGCTCAATAGACTTTTGCACGTTTTCTGGCGTAATTAAACTATTGGTAGAATTTCGTCCTGTATCATTTAAAACACTAATAGCTCTTTCGGGCATTGCAACATCTGGGCCATATCTATCAGCTAGCCTATACACTTCTTTCAGGCCAGCATATGTAAATAGGCAGCCGTACTGATTTTCAGTAAAAATAACCTCGTTTTCCAGGATTTTTAGAGTTTCTTCTTCGTTTGTAGGTAATACTGCTTGATAATTAAATGCCACAGCCAGTGCTGGCTTGTTTCGTTGTAAATACTGCCAGTCAGAACTAGTAAACGAATAGATCGATCTCAAATTGCCAGCTTCTATGATAGGAAGCATAAAATTTGATATATCTACTCGGCCATCGGAACCAAACAATTGCCCAGCATTGTTGAAAAACAATATGATATTTTTGGCATGATAGGCTTCTACCATGATCTGGTTCATTGTAGCCTCAAGTGAATTTGGATCAATAGCGCTTAATAATGAGGCTATATCTATCTGATATATTTGCGAATACCTTATTTTACCAGGGATCGCTGGGTCAAATATCAGCCTGTCAGCTAACCCATTCACACACATATGTTTGCCAACCCCAACATCACCAACGATGGCAATATTTGCCCGACCGCCAGTTGTGAATACTGAAGTCATCTGGTTGACCACGGCTTGATGACTGAATGTGTCACGATTTGAGCTGCCACCATATTGGATTGAGTAGGAAATATTCTGCGCATATCTATTTAGTAGTGGTGTATAACCGGCGGACCAATCTCGTGCAATACCACCACTGCTTTGTTTTGCCGATATACCATCTATTGTGTTTGTTAAATAGGAATACCAACTAAGTCCAGCTAGTACTTCATCCCGAGAATAATTTATTGCTCTAAGCATAGTCTCGGAGTTTGCAGAATATAATAGCATCGCTGCTGATATGTGAGCCCCATCGACTCCATTTTTTGTTTTGTACTGCTTCCACAAATCAATAGCTTTTGGCCATAACTCATCTATAGCACACTGTGCAATATTTATTAGATCATCGTTGACAAAAAAACGATTATGAAAGAATATTCTACCTTTATCGTTATACATTGCTTGTGTGATCGATTTTGTGTCTGGTGTATTTGTAACTAGTTTAGCTAATATGTTTGCGCTAAGTAGTGATTCAAGACTTTGATCACTAGTGTTTGGGTCTGGATCAAGTAATTTTAGATCATATTTATACCATTCAAACACAATAAAACACACAATCATCGGAAACAGTAACAGCCAGCCAATTTTATTGTGTAATACAATCAGCACCACGCCAAATGCTAAACAAATTACAGATAAAAATATCGAAATATCTATCACTATCTTATTGTGAAGTCGAAAATATATTCTAGCTTTTTGTTGACGAGTTTTATTGTTTAACTGCATTACATTAAACTCATAACGATTAATAATAAAGGACTAAGTGGTATGACCGGCCAAACTATGGCAATAAGTAAACCTAATAATATTACTATCGATGATATAACGATTGCGATTATGATCATTAATGACCTGAACATAAAACCCATAAACCTAGCAAAAGTATTATCAAAAAATGCTCTAAGTTTTTGTTCTAAACTAGCAGTTGGTGGTGCATATGATGTTAGTTGTTTCCAGGGTTCGAATAGTGTTTTGATCAACAATGGCACTGAAAATTCAGCTAGTATGGACTTGGGCCTGTCTAAAATTCTTTTATACGAACCAATCCAACCCTGGCTATACCACCAAGAAAATAAAAGTAAAATTGCCATAAGCATATTTTAACAGTTTTTGATCTGTTGTGGTGTATTTTATTAAATTCCTTGGTTTTTAGCTAACTTTTGGGTGATCATTTGTTTTGCGTAGTGGGATTTCTTTTAGGAAAAAAACAGTCACACAAGCGATTATTAATATGCAAGCGCCCAGGAAAAAAACATTTGTTATAGAATCAGCCAGGGCAACCTTTGCAACATCTACGAATTGATGAAATGAATTTGCAAGAATAGTTTGTGTTTGACTAGGAAGTTTTTGGATTTGACTCAATATTAGCTGTTGGCCAGCTGGTGACAGTACTTGTTGCAAACTATTGACATCTATACTGTGGCCAGCGCTTTTATATGTTTGGACAAATTGGTTACTAGATAATGCCTCTAGTTTGGTACTGATTGAGTGGTTTAGATAGGTGCCCATAACTGCAACACCAACAACTGATCCAATGCCTCTAAAAAGCTGTGCCGATGAACTCGCCACACCTAACATTTTTTGTGGAAATGCATTTTGCACCACCAGATTAAATAGTGGCATGGTTATACCTATACCTATACCCAGTGGTATCATGCGTAAAATAGTTTGCAGATGTGTACTGTTGACGTTTAAACTAGATAGCCAAAATAGTGCGCCAGTTGTTAAAAATGCTCCAAAAATTGCCAATATCTTGTATCGGCCGGTTCTAGATATAATCTGGCCAGATACGATACTTGTTAAGGCTAGTGAAAAAACCAACGGCAGTAAGATTATTCCTGAATTAGTAGCCGATGAACCCTGAACTATCTGCGCAAAAAGTGGCAAATATATGATCGCCCCAAACATAGCAATACCTATTAGAAACAGCATAATAACTGAAACACGAAATATACTATTTTTAAATACACTAAGCGGTATTATTGGGTCAGGGTGTTTGGATTCCCATTTGATAAGTCCAGCTATAAGCACAAACGATGTAACAAATAATGTTACAATCTGCCATGACAACCATGGAAATCTAATATCGCCCCAGCTAAGTGCCAACAAAAGTGAGCCCAGGCCCCCAGTAAGCAAGCCTGCCCCAACATAATCTATCCGTTTATCAATATTTTTAGGCAAAATAGTCGGCAAGAAAAAATATATTAAACTAAATGCCACAATCCCAATAGGAACGTTTATATAGAAACACCATCGCCATGATACATGATCAGTTAAAAGCCCGCCAAGTAGCGGCCCAATAACAGATGATATGCCAAAAACTGCACCAATTATTCCCTGCCATTTTGCTCGTTCGGCTGGCGCGAACAAATCACCAATAACAGCGAACGAACTGGCAAATAAAATACCACCGCCAACGCCCTGAAGTGCTCGAAATGCAATCAGCGAACCCATATTCCATGACAAACCAGACAACATAGAACCAATAATAAATATCAATATACCAGTTAGTAGTACTTTTCGACGACCAAATATATCCGACATTTTACCGCTTATGGGTATAGTTATTGTTGAAGTTAGCAAGTAGGCGGTTACAACCCAACTGAGCTCGGACAAGCCATTGAACTGGCTAACTATGCGTGGTAACGCCGTTCCAACTATAGATTGATCCAAGGCGGCCAATAATAGGCCGGACATCACCGCAATCATAACCAATACTTTTTGTCGAACTGAAATAGTGTGTAACAAGTTGTCTCCTTTATTGCATTATTATACTACCTAGAAAATACAGTTGTAATATTAAATCATCTATCTACTAATCAAATCTTAGTTATTTTTGTTTGTGTCGTTTCGAAAATACAAAAATATATAAGATCTCTAAAATACCAGCCGTATTTAATATTATGAGAGCAATAAACCAGATTTTATCTTTTTGACCAGCTGCTTTCCATAGTGCAAAGGCTTTCCATGCCAGAGACCAAATACTAACCAAAACTATGAAAAAAAGTTGCTGTGAAGAAATTGTTCCTAAATCCATGGTTATATAATACACGAAAATAATGTATAGAGTTCGTATAAACAAAAATTAAGACGCTAGCTGCAATATTATAGCCTTATGGACTACAAACAACAGAGTAGCTAAGACTGTCTGATTGTGGATTGATGTACCTTTTTGGTATTGAGCCAAATAGAGACAAAGAGCAGGACATTTTGTGCGATGGATTATTTCGATTACGTGTGAACTACTCGCCGACCACATCATCCTCAAGCTGCACCGCAACGCTAAATACTGCATCTTCAAGTATTTTTAGCCTATCTATCTTGCCGTTGGTGAAGTATGGAAAGGGGTCTTTAGTAGTAGCTCCGTATTCTTCTTGAACAAGTATTCCCAAATCAGGATAGACTGACGGAACTTTATCGGTCATTGATTTTGGAAATTCCAAGTCCAAATCTACACCTACTTTAGTGCTACCATCTTTACGCTCGATAACTATTACAGAACAACCAAAAAAGTTATGGTCTGGATGAATGATATGATTGCCACTTTCTATGGTTGCCAAATAATCATAGCTACCCACTTCCGAATTGGCTTTTAGTGATGTGTGCCGGTTCATTGCACCATTATAAGTCTCGTCAATGCTTTTTGGCTGGTTAGAAACACCACTTTTTGTAGGTATTTCAGATACTACAGTCTTAATCCCTGCACGACGCATCCCTCGACTTACTGCTCGATGCTTTATCGTACTTGTGGTACTCATTATAACTTTAGGTAGTGACATAAAATAGGTATCAACTTGTCCGACATCACCGTCCAAAATAACTGGCATCATACCAGCAATCTCTGTTGCGTAACTCACACCCTCTGGCACTGGATTTAGCATCAATATATCAAGTCCTTGCTGGAAGGCAAAAGCCATTTCCATCAAAGTGTTACCTCCAACATAGTTTGCTATGCCCTTCTTTTTTTGGTTCCATACAAGTATGGCATCTGATGTTGATATCTTACCTAAGTGTTCAACGATGAATCCTCTTCTGTCGCTTGCTATCTCTTGGAGTGATTTACCCTCATATGTATAACCATCATTCAAGTCTGGAAAATCTACATCATAACCTTTATTTGTAAGAGCTTTGCTCGCCTCAACCATTTCGAACTTATGTGCCATCGAGCCACAGATAGTAATCTTCATGTATTTATATTGTAACACTCACATACCAATGATTTATTAGAAGAAGATACTATATACCAAGAAGTAGTGTTGAACCTACGTGCTGGCAACGATGCTGTATCTGCTATAAAACTAAATCCACCATACAATTTGATGGTGGATTTTAGCGAAAATACTATGTGGTCGAGAGAAGAACGCACCAGCCGAACCTATTGTCGAAGCGTTGCACCAACTCCTTATGAGCTATCCAAGACTAAAACGAAGACGAGACAAAATCCAATCACTGCTACTGTGTTTGGTTAAACCAGAGAGTATGTCGACTATTGAGTTCGTGAGGTAAAATAAGGTTATGAGTGACGACACAACACAAGAACCGCAAGAAAAGATTGAGCTACAACCACTAGAGTCTGCCGATACCAAAGAGTTTGAAAACGTAGTGCTAAAAGACCCAAGTGATGCTGAGTACATCAGAACAGATGAAAGTTACGAAAGCAAAGATTAGCTTGATAATAAAAAATATAAAACCTACAATAACCTTATGGACTACAAACAACAGAGTAACCAAGGCTGTCTCGTCGTAGATTTGATGTACTTATTTGGCATTGAGCCGACTAGAGACAAAGAGCAGGACATTTTAAGTGACGGGTTGTTTCGATTACGTGAGAACTATACGTTAGGTTGTTTGCTCGCCTTTCTAGACCGCTACAAAGATAAGTCAGTAACCCTGTATGTCGACAACAAATACTATCTGGATATTTTGAAGCAATGGGTCAAGCATCCACGCATAGAGATGGTGCATAAGAAAAATGATGCCAAGTTGCTAGACGCTCTCGACACGCCTTTCATTGTCTACGTCGATAACAATATAACTGATGGCTGGACACACCTACCTCACTTTATGATGGTTACGAGTGCTACAGATAAGTTCTATAGCGTCTTTGACCCTTGGGACGGTAAGACGGTCAGGCTCTCAAAAGATAAACTACTCAACGGGATTGAGCTTTTACGTAGTCACGTTAAAGTTTGCCCGTTTATTATTCAAACCAGCTAAGCCCCCCTACCCATAGAACAGACAATTTTTAGAAAGCCCGTAAACGCACTACCTACCTAAAAATACGTTGATGCCAAAAAATGGTTTGTTTTGCCATTTCACCCAACAATTTTACGACCACACGAAACAGAAGTGAGTGTTTTAGTTTTCACCCAACAACCAACAAAAAGTTTGTTGTTACTCACCTCTGTTATTGCAATTTACTTTGTTGACAAATTACATACACGTAAAAATCGTTGAACCAACTAAAAAAGCGAAGCTCTTACCGCCTCGCTCTTTTTGAAGAAAACCAGTATCTCTACTTGCCGATACGGTCTTGCATAGCTTGAGCCTCTTGCGTGCGACCGTCATCTTTGTAGTACTGAGCCCAGTCAGCTTCTTCGTGGTCTACAGCTAATCGTGACTTGGCTGCTACAGTTGGGTCGTCAATACGAGCCTGCATTTCATCGGAGTCTTCCATACGTAGGTTCTCAGCGTAGTACTGAGCCATATTTGCACTATCTTGGTCATTGCTAGGGTCACCGTCTCCCTCTACCGCCACGGGAGTAGTTACTTCTGGTGTAGGAGTTGTATGCTCACTCGTAACAAATACTTCTGGCCGTGGCGTTGCTTCTGTCTCAGATGAACTACAGCCTGCGGTGAGAAGAAGTGCTCCACCTACGACAGCGGCTAAAAGCCTTCTAGTTACAGGGTTGGGTAAACGTTGTTCTTGTGGTTGTACGTGCCTGAATCCGCAGATGAAGCCGAACACTAGGCCCTTTTGTTACGAGCCGAAGGCTCGTATGCTTAAGTAATGAAAAAAACTATAGGCATTTATCAAAGCATGAACGTAACGAAATCTACGTGCTACTTGAAAAGAAGTACTCTAGGCGTAATATAGCAAAGGCCTTGGGGCGTTCTGTTTCTACAATTAGTGAAGAAATAAATAATGGTAGTGTTAATGGGGTTTATGATCCAAAGAAAGCTGACCATAAAGCTTATGTACGTCGAAGAGAGGCTAAGTTTCAGGGTAAAAAGATCGTTGGTAATACAGCCCTCCGGAAAAGTGTTGAATCTAAACTACGCGAAGGTAGATCACCAGAAAGCATTGCTGGGCGTATAAATAATCATGAAACAGATCTACCATCAATCTCTGCTGATTCAATAGAGCGATTTTTACATAGCGTCTATGGTCGTCAAATAGAATATGAACGCAAACAAATCAAGAAGGCTCAAAAGCACAAAAGACGAGCCAAGAGAAAAAAGTTAGTTAAACTATCTGAACGTACATTTATCGATGAAAGACCAAAAGACATTAACGACAGAGTAAATGTTGGTGATTGCGAAGCTGACTTTATTGTGTCCGGCAAAGATGGCCATGGTATCTTACTTACCGTAGCCGATCGTAAACTACGATTTGGGTTTATTGAATTAATTGCAGATGTAAACATATACAATGTTCATCTAGCTTTCCAGCGTATCCACAATCGTTATCCAGAGCTTAAATCAATAACTACAGACAATGACATACTATTGCAGAAACATAAAGAGCTAGAGAAGCTATTAGGTGTGCCAATATACTTTTGTCACCCATACCATAGTTGGGAAAAAGGCACTGTTGAAAACATGAACCGTGAAATACGTAAGTACATACCAAAAGGTAGCGACATATCTAGCTACAGTAAAATATATGTAGATAATGTGGCACTGAAGATAAATGACAGATACATGGATTTACTAGATTATGCTACACCCAAAGAGGCTTTAGATAAGTATAGGGGCTCACTAAAAACAACAAAAATAGACAAAAAAGACATTAAAAAACGTGCCTAATCGGCACGTTAAAAACTAGCTGGGTGTTCGGCTTGAGCCCGTGGAGTAGGCGTGTTCCATAGTCGCTTATAATAGCACTGATGGCATATTTTGTCAATACTTCTTGTGCCATAATACCATTATGACCGAAGTAAAACACAAAAACGACATCTTCGCCCTTCCGGAGAGTAGCTACGATGTGGCTAGGCTCACCGACTACTACGCTAAAGCTACCGAGGGTAGTCAGCGTATCTTACCGAAAGAAAAGCGTCGTTATGTGATGTACCTTCGTAAATCTACCGATGATGAGGCGAAACAAGTCCACTCGCTGGAAGACCAATAAACCGAGTGCCAGTTATTGGCTGACCAGATAGGCGTAAAAGTTCGAGCCGAGGATATTTTTATCGAGAATGCTTCGGCTAAGAAATCAGGCAATCGACCGCTGTTTGACAATATGCTTATGGGTTTCAAGACTGGTAAGTACCACGGTTTGCTAGCGTGGTCGCCCGACCGCTTATCTCGCAATATGAAAGAAGCAGGCGAAATCATCGAGATGATTGACCTCGAACAGATACAAGACTTGCATTTCAAGACGTACCAGTTCGAGAATAACCCGAACGGCAAAATGCTACTTGGCATCTTGTTCGCTACCTCAAAACAGTACTCCGACAAGCTATCGGTGGACGTATCGAGGGGTATTACAGGGGCTATCCGAGACGGTAAATATGTTGGTGTTATCAAGAAGGGCTACTACGTGGATTTAGACAGTGGCTACTTCCTGCCAGATACCGAAAACTGGAAACTGCTACGTCAGGCTGTCGAAATGAGGCTCAAAGAGCGTAAAACCAACCAAGAAGTAGCCGAGTTCCTGAACAGTTCAGGCTTTAGCTACCGTAAATACCAAGATGAGCCATACAAGAGGTCGAAGCTCAATAAAAAGACCGTTGCCAAGCTGTTGAGCGACCCGTTTTACTGCGGTGTCTACGAGTATGGCAAGAACTACGCTAACTTGCACGAAATCTACACTTTTGTACCGCTAGTAACGACTGACGAGCATATCGTTTTGAGCAAAAACACTGCCGACACCTTCCAAAAGGAGTACGCTGGACGGTCTACCAACGCCCAGAGACTAGAGTTTGGCGTGTTGTGAGAAAAGGTTATCTGCGACTTCTGCGATAGTATTATGGGCTTTCAGCGAACAAGACTACAGCGTGGTAAAAACAAGGGTGCTTTTACAATTAGCTACTACTGCAAGAACAAAGAGTGCTTGCGTCATAAGACTAAAGAAGCCACCGAGCGTTTCGGTAAACCACTACCTAAAAGCATACGCCTCAAGTACCTGACGGCCATATAGCGTGGACGCTCAAACATCTGACCAAGAACACCGAGAAAGCCTACAGACAGTACATTGGTCGCCTCGAAGAACAGCTCAAAGTCGATAAAGCCATCTCCCAGCGTAAAGTAGCCGAAGCTAAAATTGACCTCAAGAAAGAAGAAGCCAACTACTCAAAATACCAGATACTACAAAGAGACGACCCAGAGGCTTACAAAAAACACCACAAGGGCAAGCTAGAAGAACAGCAATAGATAGTAACCGCCAAAGAAGCGACGCTTGCTCAAGCCGAGAGTGAGCTAGAACGAGTAAGCCGTGCATTGCCGACCGAGCAACAGTTCGTTGAACTAACTCGTTCGTATCTGGAAACACTGCTCAAAACCAAGGATTTAGTGGAAGAAGATTTGGTCTATCGTGAGGTAGTGTTGAACCTACGTGCTGGCAACGATGCTGTATCTGCTATAAAGCTAAAATCCACCATACGATTTGATGGTGGATTTAGAAAAAGTTCCTTCTGGTCGGCTCGTAGCGACACTCAACGAACCTATGAGCAAAACGAGGTTTACCAGATTTTACGCAATTACCAGACATTTAAGGATAGGTTGGAGCGATTACAACGCCTCATCGACAATGCCGTAAAGCCAGAGGGATTGGAGCTTATCAAGTTTACTACGTAAAGAGTATAATGTAGGTATTATGAGCGACACCGAAGACACGAAAGAAACGGCAATAATTGAGCCGTCACAAGCAGTAGAAATACCACCACAGCAATCGGCGACCGATACGACCAACTGGGACAATAAAGTATCGACTGACCCAAGTGGCGAAAAGTACATTAGGACAACCGACGAAGATTAGTTATCGTGAAACGAACACGAGACCAGCTACAGGAAGCACTATCTCAACAGGTACAGTTTCTTAATACTTCTTGCCAAGCATTTGATGATGGTAACGAAAGCGAGGCGTTGCGAATAGCAGGTGTCCTCCGCACCTTGCTACACGACACCGATAAATCGAAGTCCCTACTCGAGCAACTGGGTATAAAAGATAAAATGCAGTTTATCGACTCAGCAGACCCGATTGACCCGATACCCACCGACAGACAGCATAACGGGCATACTATTATGGTTGTGTCGGGTATGCCAGGCTTGTTTGGTATTCGTCCTACAATGGAGGGCACAAAGCTTATAGCACTCCAAAGTCTTAAGCCGAACGCTCGAGGTAGTGTGAGCTTTGATGATTGGTGGACGATGGGGTGTATACCAGGTGAAAATAGAGCACGACATTCTCGAGAGTGGCTTATTAAACAGATGGCTAATAAAGAGGGTGGTGCTCACGTAGACCCAGAGATAACTAGAGGCTATGCCGAATTACGAACATCGGGTATGGGTATGACAGTATCCTCTAATGGTATAGACGGTTTTATCAACAGTCCTGCCAATGTTTCGGTAAGACAGATAGCTTGGGAACTGTTAACGTCTCTAAGACAGGCTGGGTTTATAGCATAACCCCCCTACCTATTGGGTAAGCTTTTTTAGCTAAGACTGTAAACGCACTACCTACCTAAAAACCTCTCGATAAGCAAAAATACGTTTGTTTTGATTTAGCCCAACATTAATTTGTTGGAACAGGGGTCGGGATTGTTGGGAAATACTCTATAATTTAGGTATGCACGAACAGATTTCATTGGGAACTTTGTTGTCGATTACAGGTCGAGCATTTATTGAGTATGCGTGTAACCTAAGTCCCGAAGAACTCCAAGGCAGAATAGAGGAGACCACTCCATTATCATCAGAAAAGGAAACGGCACTTCAAGTACTGATTGACTGTGCTTCAAGAGGTTATCAACCGCATTATTCATTGGAAGATTTAAGATATGGCCTTGTCGGCTTTCTGACGGATTACAATCATCAGTTTACAGATACTGTGACACTCAATCAGATTAGAGAATTAGCAGGCGGTTCTTTCTACGAAACACGACGCACAGACCCAATCGCAAAGAAGCTCGCTATTCTTGCACGTGACGCATATCCATTTTATTTGATACCTGCCGAGCCTAACCAGCCACGGAATGAACAGTCAATTACTATGTCCGAACTCTCG
>CAYQBK010000013.1:0-8854 GCA_964415715.1 uncultured Candidatus Saccharibacteria bacterium | reverse complement strand
GAGCCCAGGCAACTGTTCTTTTATGTGGTGTGCATGACTTATATCTGGTACTACATATATGTCCTTGGCAATGTTTTTTGCTCTTTCATAGGTATTTTGAACCATGCTTAGTTCATTAGTTAGTTTTAGTAATTGTTTTGGGAATTTACTAGTGCTTAGTGGCCACAGACGAGTTCCCGACCCCCCTGCTATTATTACTACAATCATATCTAATATTATACTTTGTATTTAAGCTTTGTTTACAAAATATACAATAATACAATAATCTCTATCTTCTATTCATTAACTACATCTTCTAATGCTTTAGTGTCAATAAATCCCAACCCGAATCACGAAACCATCCCCATCTGGTAGCCTAATAGAGTTCGTACATAATGTACAAAATAGCCTTTTACACTTCTTGGGTACGAAGTGACCAAGAAGTGTTGTTCTTTGAGCTTGCCAAAGGTAGCTTCTATCTTTGGTCTCATATGAAGTAGTAGCATTTGCCAATCTGTTGCTATCTTCTTTTTCTGGGTGTGATGTGGCGGTGCTATCACCATGGTTTTATATTTCTTCCACAAACGTTTACGCATAACATTACCACCATAGTGACTATCACCAACTAGTAACTTGGTATGTTTGTTGACTAGCTTCTCCATATGTTGGTTGTCATGTTCACTAGCAGGCGTAAATACGAGGGCACATAGTCTGTTGTTATGATCTATTGAAGCATGTAGCTTAAAACCATAGTGCCAGCCTTGCCAGTTCTTGCCGAATTGAGCTACTCCTTTAGCTACTTTATGCCTGTCGGCTCGAATAGGCTTACAAACTGGAAGCATGGTAGAGTCAGCAAATCGCAGTGGCGCATTGACGGCAAGCATTGTTTGCAATAGCCATATCATCTGCGGTAATAACCGGTGGATATGGGCTACAAAGTTTTGGTAATGTGGAAGTTTTGGAAAGTAATCACCGTAATCTCGTTTAACCCAACTATACAGTGTTGATAGATTCTTATGTGGTTCATTGAGCCCATCCCATATGATAATAGTTATTAGTTCACTATCTCTTAATAGAGAGGGTCGACCACCAAATGGTCGACCGATAGTTGGCAATAAATCATCTACCCAAACATAGATATCTACGATATGATGTTTCTGTAATTCGCGCATTTGTTTTCTCCTGTTTGTTTGTAATTCAAGAGTAGCAAAGGCGCGTTTTATTTTGAAGAGGTTTCGTGATTCGGGTATCCCACAGTCATAAGCCCACTATCAAATATTGCCACATCAAACTGTGACATCGACACGTTTGGTATATTGTGCGCTCGTACTTCTTTTCTACTCCATCCTTTCACTGCACCCAAGAGTGATTTTATCGCCATATTATGTGTCACCGCCACTGGAGTTGTCTGTGTTATTTGGGCATGCATATGTAGTTCTTCTACAGCACTTAACATACGGTAGGTCGCATCGTATATGCTTTCGCCTTTTGGTGGGGCGAAAAAAATATCCTTATCCTTCAACTGGGCGTTAACATTCTCTGTATACGTCTGATCCCTTGGTCTACCCTCCCAATCGCCCTGACTTAACTCATCAAGACTTTCGATTATTCGGACATCTGAAGGTCGTTTATGTGAATGCTCTGACTCGTTTAGGCCAAAAATCATTTGCTCAGCAGTTTGCCGGGCTCTCCTACTGGGAGAACTAAACATCTCAAAAGGCATTGTATCTATACTATCTATCTGTAGCCCAAACTCTTCAATAATCAAACGACTAGCAGAACGAGCCATTTCTATCCCCTTAGAAGTCAATTCAGCATCAGGACATCGACCAGCTATTATGTCTGGCCTAAGTTGATGATCACCGGGTGCATGTCTTACTAATATTATTTTCATAAGTCATATGATACCATATAATTGTTATATATGCTATATTATGCTTGAAGTATTGACCTTCGTTGGTAGTTTGTGATAAACTGAAGACATAAATATCAAATATAAATAATTATGAAAAACAATAGGTTATCTAAAGCAATACTCGTTTTAACGTCACTAACACTAGTGTTTGGATTTAGCTTGTTCATATTGGAGAAGTTCAAAATAATAAATTTATACACAAAACCATCAAATCCAATAGCCGCCAACACATCGCGACCAGTCAATGACGTAGCCTACACCCCTGCCACCACACCCGAGCAAGACGAAGGCAACCAAATAAAACAAAATATCATAGACGAATCAAATAAAAAACCAACCAACCCCGGCACTATCTCCGTTTCACTTTCGGCAGCTGGTCAAGACAACCCAGGTGGCCCACTGATAGTCAGGGCTATGATATCTGGTACTAATAGTGGCACCTGTAACCTTTCCCTTACTCAGGGTTCAGCTATCAAGAAATACTCAGCAAAAGTTGTTAACCTTGGTACATATTATGGGTGCGAAGGTTTTAGTGTTCCCTTTTCAGATATATCAGTAGGCAAATGGCAGCTCAACCTAGCTGTTGACAACGGTACTATTAACGGCAATACTAGCCAAGAGGTGCAAATAACACAATGATACAGCTTGGTAAACTAAAGTACACACTAACATTATCAGCACTATTTGCGTTGTTCTCTTTTGGTGTATTAACTATATTATTACCAGCTCAGTCTAGCGCCGTCAATGCTAGCGACTGGAAACCGGGTCGTATTATAGATGATGCTGTTTTTTTCAACAAAGACGCTATGAACCCCAGCCAGATCCAACAATTTTTAAATAGCAAAGTACCTGTTTGTGACACAAATCACAACGCATCATTTACATATAACGGTGTATGGAACGCTCCGCCCTACACTTGTTTAAAAGATTACAACCAAAACGGTAGAAGTGCCGCTCAGATAATATATGATGCTGGTCAAACTTATGGTATTAACCCACAAGTAATATTAACCATGCTTCAAAAAGAAACAGCACTCGTCACTGATACTTGGGCTGCTCCATGGCAGTATGACCGAGCTATGGGCTATGCCTGCCCTGACACAGCAGCCTGCAATACAGCATATTATGGTTTCACAAATCAGGTAAATAGCGCAGCACGCCAACTACGTGCATATGTAAACTACCCAGATTATTACAACTTCAAAGCCGGTGTTACACGCAATATACTATGGAGCCCAAACACAGCCTGTGGTAGCAACCCTGTCTATATAGAAACTCAGGGTACAGCAGCACTATACAACTATACCCCCTATCAGCCCAACCAAGCCGCCCTAAACAACATGTACGGCCTAGGTGACGGCTGTAGCGCCTATGGCAACCGAAACTTCTGGCGACTATTTAATGACTGGTTTGGCACAACACAGACTAATACGTCAGTTTCAAATATAAATTGGAATTTCGAAGCCCTAGACGGCAAACCAGTAAGTGTAAGCAAGAGTGACGGTGATTTTGGAAAATACCCAAATTCCATAACTTACAATAACTTACTTCACGAATTTTATTATGATTCAAGTTCTGGAAATCTAAGACATGCTTGGGCTGATGTAAATGGATGGCATTTTGAGACACTGGATGGTGAAGGCGGCGACAATGGTAGAGTTAATGCCGATGTCGGGATGTTCACCAAGGCTACTGAATATGATGGGAAACTTTACATATCTTACTACAGCCCTCAAAAACATAGCCTTAGAATTGGCTATCTAGACAATAGCGGATGGCATTTTGAGACACTGGATGGTGAAGGCGGCGACAATGGTAGAGTTAATGCCGATGTCGGTCAAGACATAGCAATGAGCCATTTTGGGGATAGTTTACAACTATACTATTTTGATGCGACCAATAGTAACTTAAGACATGCTTGGGCTGATGTAAATGGATGGCATTTTGAGAATCTTGATGGGTCAGCAGATTCCGTAAGCAGGAAAGATTCATTTGTTGGCCAATCACCAACGGTAACAGTTTATGGTGGCACTCTGCAATTGTTTTACTATGATGCACAAGCTGGCAACTTAAGGCATGCTTGGGCTAACGGAAGTGGATGGCATTTTGAGAATCTTGATGGTGATGGACTTTCTATCTCTAGGCAAAGCGGTAATGTCGGGATAAGGCCATTAATCGTTGCCGATGAAATAAGCAGCATTTTGCATGTATATTATTTTGATGCCGATATTAATTCATTAAAACAATCATGGTCGGACAATAGTGGATGGCATTTTGCATACATAGATGGTAATTATTCCGCTATATCTAAAGACAACACACCAATACCACATGACTCACCAGTAGCTGGTTCGGTGTATAATGGTTCAGTTCAATTATTCTATAGAGTAAATAATGATACCTATATTAAACACGCCTGGGGTTTTCCTAAATAAATATTCTGTAGCGCTATTGATATATGTATCTTAAAAATGATACTGTTCATGTATGAAAAATAAACTAATTTCGGTTGTCATACCCGTCTATAACGAATCTAAAAATATTACTGGATTTTATAGTTCACTAAAAAAGTCACTACCTTCAGGTTTTAGGTATGAGATTATTTATGTTAACGATGGAAGCAGTGATGATACAAAGACCAAAATACAAAAAATAATTAAAACTGATAAAACTATAAAACTATTAAGCTTTTCGAAAAACTTTGGTAAAGAAATAGCAACAACCGCAGGGATTAACAACTCTAAAGGGGATGCTGTTATTATAATCGACGCTGACGGCCAACACCCAGCAAACTTAATACCAGAGTTTATAGAAAAATGGATAGCCGGTTCGAATGTAGTAATCGGAGTTAGGAATACTAATCATGGTGAAGGTTATATAAAAAAAATTGGATCAATGCTATTTTATAAACTATTCAATAGCTTTACCGCTTCAAAGTTGATCCCTGGTTCGACTGATTTCAGGTTGATTGACGGTAACGTGCGTGATGAATTTAATAAATTACACGAGTCAAATAGAATTACGCGTGGCCTAATAGATTGGCTCGGATACAAAAGAACATTTATCTATTTTAACGCTAATGAACGAGTCCATGGAGAGGCGGGTTATAGTACTAAAAAATTAATCATCTTAGCAACAAACAGTTTTGTGTCTATGACTTTTGCACCATTATTTTTCTTTGCATTTATCGGTGTATTCATAACATGTTTGTCAGTTATAATGGTGATAATATTAATTTTTGAGCAGTTTGTTTTGTCAGATCCATTAAATCTTAGAATCTCCGGAACAGCATACCTCGCTGCCCTGATTCTTTTACTTGTTGGAATAATACTCATGAGCCAGGGTTTACTAGCATTATATATCTCTCGAATATACCAAGAGACTCAAGGACGACAGCTTTATATTATTGATGAGAACAATTCTGTTCGCTAATAATAAAATCAGGTGACTGCAAGCAGCTATAATTAGAAAATAATTTAATTGAGCTATATGTTTTTAACATATAGCTCAATTCTGATATCATAATATAAATGAAACTCAAAGAGCAAACCCACAAGAAAACTAATCTATCTATACCCCGATATAAATATTTGAAGAAAGTTGCAGTTTTCCTGGCCCTTATTGTACCCATAACAATAGTCTATACGCCGGTTCTTATTAGTGGAAATAAATTACTTAAAGGTGATTTTGACATGCAAATCCAAATGACCGAAGCTGCTAGACAATCAATCGCAATTTATCATCAGTTCCCTTTCTGGAATCCGTGGGTTGCTGGTGGAGTACCGCTTTTTGCAGATCCGCAATTTGGATTAATCACACCTCAGACGATATTATCAATATTTATCGGTTCAGTGCTCGCCTGGAAAATCACAATTGTTATATATTCCATAGTTGGATTTTTTGGGATGAAGAAGCTATTAACATACGTCTCATCCAACATAGATATTAAAAATATTACTTTATTATCATATATATGGGTTTTGGGTAGTTTCTTTATTATTAGGTCAACTGGTGGACATTTTACCTTTATAATTCTTTCGTTATTGCCATACATATTGTTCTTTGGCCTAAATATCACGAAATCTTGGAAATATTTTTTTTGGTTTAGTAGTCTTATTGCTTATAGCATAAATGCAGCCCTGCATTACTCAACAATTATGATGTTAATTTTTGTTGCTTTGTTTATAGCTATCTACAAAGCATCCATTTTGATATTTCAGAGACTTAACCACAAAGATCAACACACAATGAATGAACTAGTGAAATTCATTATTCTATTTTTTGGTGGGTTGGTCATTGCAATAACCGTAAATATACCTAGAATTTATCTTAGTTTAGAATACCTGCATGATGAAGCGGTTAAAAGAACTGATGGTTATGAGAAATATATTGGATTTATTAATGGTGTTAAATCAATCATTATGCCTTATCAACATAACAGTATTGATATCACAAGAATAACTTTTAGTGCATTTGAAGCATCCAACTATATTGGTTTGGTTACCGGTTTAGTGTTTGTGTGTTTACTCACCTTCCTAGTTATCAATTTATTTAGAAAAACAACTTCATTCATATTAGTACCTATTCAACAAAAAAGTCTATTAATCTCAACATCCATATTAGCAATAATATCTTTTGTTTTGGGTCTTGGTGGTGTCCCATTCAAATATTTAAGGCTTTTACCAGTCTTTTCATCAACTAGAGTGTCTACGCGATGGTTTTTTATAACATCATTTTGCATACTAATACTAATTTGCATACTCACTTCTTGTATCCTAGCCCATAGAAAGTATAGGTTATTTAAGATTAAGTTTAGTTTAGCAAATATTATATTACTGATTGCATTTATGGAAGTTTTTTATTTTGCACTGTCTTTTAATATTTCCAGTTGGACCCATAATAAGAACCTTATATTGATCAACACTTATCAACATAGTACTGTTATCAAACAGGAAAAGTTTTGGCATACAATTGCCCGACCACCGACATACCAATATTTTGCACTTACCGAAGCTACACGAAACAATATCGGTCAAATTATAGCCGACAACGCCCTAGTAGATACTAGACTAAAGCATACCAATAGATGCGATTCAGATGCCGATGGATGCAACTTTATTATGTCAAATAATGCAACCGTAACATTTTGGTCACCAAACAGAATCACCCTACACAGAACAGCTCCTGGAGCTATAAGGTTAAATATGAACCCTGGATCACACTGGAAAGTAAACGGAAAATATATATTCACTACAATGCCCACAGTTGACCCTGAAGCTTATTTTATTGTTAATAGCGATGATTCTGTCGATTATCAACTGGAGTATATGCCAATACCTAGGATGTTTAAGAATTAGTTATATGTAAAAAATATAGATAGTTTTTGTAAAAATAGATTAATTGATATACTAAAACCAATGCAACGAATATACATAGAAGGACTTGGGCTTGTTGAGGGGCATTTTAGCGGAATAGGCCAATATATCCTCGGCATACTTCAGGGGATGGATAATCTTATAGAAGAAAATAAATATACCGATCAACCTAGGCCATCAGTGACGGTAGTTATACCATACGACAAAGTCAAAAAATTCAAGTCTTTCGGATTCAAAAACATTAACTACAAGAAACTACCATTAAACTTTCGGCATACCTCTAGCCTTTGGTACCGTGGTAAAATGTTTCCTTTAGATCTGTGGTGCGGGAAGGGCTACTATATCTTCCCTCGTTTTGTTAAAATGCCTCTAATAAGTAGTGAGTCAGCGCTTGTTATATACGACCTGTCATATGAACTTTACCGCCAGTATTACGATGAAAATAACTCAAAATTTCTTTCGAATGGCGTTAGACGTTCAATAAAAAATACTTCTAAAATTATTACTATTTCCCAAAATGCTAAAAAAGAAATACTAAATTTCTATAAGCTCCCGGGCAAAAGAGTTGCAGTTGCAACACCAGCAGTTAATCAATCTCATTTTTACAAACGAAGTGTATCAGAAATTAATAACGTTAAATTAAAATACAAAATAAAAGGTGAGTACATTTTAGCACTGTCCAACCTAGAACCAAGAAAGAATCTAGGGGCTCTCGTGGATGCCTACTGTAGCCTTCCAAAAGAGATCACAGATAATGTTGGCTTGTTGCTTGTTGGCGTGAATGGATGGAAAACTGAAAAGCTATTTGAAAAAATTATAACAAAAGTAGAGTCTGGTTATAATATTATGCGACCATCAAAATACGTCTCAGACAAAGATAAGCCCGCTATCATTTCCGGTGCTAAGTTATTAGTTTACCCAAGCCATTACGAAGGATTTGGCATGCCTCCACTAGAAGCACTGGCCTGTGGCACTGCTGTTATAACTTCAGATAATTCATCATTGCCAGAAGTAGTCAAAGGAGTTGGTGTAATGGTCAGCAGTAATGATACTCAAGCAATTGCATCCGCTATATCTAGACAAATTAGGAATTGGCCAAAGTTTTCTACTGAAACGCAACAAAGCGGCCCGGAGCAAGCAAGCAAATTCTCTTGGGAAAAGAGCGCACAGGTTTTCTTTGATGCAGCAGCAGAGGTGAAAAAATGATTATTGGGCTAGATCTATCAGTACTTCAAACACCTCACCGAATGAGGGGCATCGGTGCAGTGGCCAAGGAGTTCATCAATAATATTTCTGATTCAAATAAAAAGAAGCATAAGTATGTCATATTTTTGTGCAAAAAAGACAAGAACTTAGCTTTAGAACTATTAAACTTAGAGGGAATGGACTATACAATTAGTACACTAAAAAATTCTAGCGCCGTTAATATAAAGTTCCCTTGGAAGTTTAAAAAAATAAATGGCTTACTAAACTCTATTGCAGACCTAAGTAAAATATACTTCGGCGAAAATAAGATATCAGAAGCTATTGAAATAGATACGTACCTGCAATTCGATCAACAAATCCCTATGCCCAAATTCAAGAA
>CAYQBK010000012.1:0-8779 GCA_964415715.1 uncultured Candidatus Saccharibacteria bacterium | reverse complement strand
CTCGCTCATCAAAGCACGCTTGATGGCCTTTTTGGCTAAGAGTTGTATATCATCAGATAATATTTCTTGATTTTGCATATAATACACATCTATATCATTGTATCTAACATAGCTTCGCATTTTATCGGACTGGATAAAATTTAATGTATAGTTTTTGCCTATCTTTATACTGTTTTGTAGACAATAAAGACTATCTTTTGCTAGTTGTTTTTTGATCCATGGTTGATTTTTTTCAGCAAAGACAATGCCTGCCCTGTATGGTAGCCAAGCAGGCTGGGTGACTCTCACGCTGCCAGACACAACCTTGAGACTTATTTTCTTTGCGTCTTTGCGTTTATATACTGTTATGTCGCCTATATTTTCAATAGTATATGTCTTAAGCGACATACCTGACCTAGCGAATGATTATATTTCGGTTTGATATATCTGGTCTAGAACCGCGCACCTGAGCTTTTGATACTAGGTTAACGAGTTCTGGTCGCGCAACTTTTTGATTTAGTTGATCTAGATCAAACATCTTCATGTTAATAAGTCTTTTCTGTATGGCATTTTTTTGACTACTGAATAAGTGTTTACCACTTAACACCAGAGCATCCTCATTGAATGGTTGTTGCATTTGTTTAAGTTGGTTATTGAATTGCTCTTCGGTTAACGCGGTAGAATATTTGTCATCTACTTTGCGCTTGTCACGGTTAATATTGCGCGACCATGCCGTTTCGGTATCTATCTGGACCCATATTAACATATCTTTGACTTTGTTATATTTTGCAAATTCACGCAGGCTTCGTCGGTTGGCCGTGCGACTAGCTGATATATCATATATTACACTGACGCCAGCTTTTAAAAACTGTTCAGTCATCATATCCATAATACCAGCAATAATATGATTTTCGTTTTTGTCGTAGCTTGGTTTTTCAAAAAGTGTATGTCTTATCAGGTTACTATTGACATGAGCGATACCATATTCTTCAGATAATTGACGGGCAACAAAGCTTTTGCCTGATCCAGGCATGCCGTACATATATATTAGTACTGGTTCCCTTAAAGTTATTTTTCGCATCTAGCAAATTATAACATTTTTACTATATATATAAAATGTTTTCTGTGAAGTAGTGAAACCTGTAATATGTATACATGACTCAAAATGAAGCTTTGGCAATAATGCACAGTGGAAAATCAATATTATTGACTGGCGCTGCAGGCACAGGTAAAACATATACGTTAAGTTCTTTTATCCGACGCAGTAAAGCGTTGGGGAAAAATATTTCAGTTACTGCAACTACTGGTTTGGCGGCCACACATTTGAACGGCACTACCATACATTCATGGGCAGGCATTGGTATAAATGACATATTGCCCAAAGATTTTTTTATGCAAATAGCCAAACAAAGGCGTGATATTATTTGCAAAACTGACATACTAGTTATTGATGAAATAAGCATGATGCATGATTTTAGACTAGACTTAGTCGACGAAGTTTGCCGAGGAGTCAGGTCATCTGATAAGCCCTTCGGGGGTATACAGATTGTATTATCGGGAGATTTTTTCCAACTACCTCCAGTAAACCGAGATGACAGTCGCCAAGGAAGTTTTATAACCGCATCAAAAGTATGGCGTGATGGTATATTTACCATATGTTACCTCAAAGAACAACATCGACAAAAAGACGATCAGCAGTATACGGACATATTAAATGGTATTCGATCAGGCTTCTTGTCGAGTAGACAAATAGCAAATCTCAAACAAAGATCAGAAACGGTTTTTGATCCATGGACAACAACCACTAGACTCCTAACAACCAATATAGACGTCGACAGTATTAACCAACAGCATTTAGCAGAGCTGGAGTCCGAATCTATGTTCTATGATATGACTACTAGTGGCTCTAAAAAATATGTAGATCAACTACTTAGATCATGTTTGGCGCCACAAACATTAGAGCTAAAAGTGGGTGCTCATGTTATGTGTATAAAAAATAGTATTGACAAAAAATATGTCAATGGCAGTTTAGGGGTTGTGGAATCATTTGAAAAAGATAGCCACTATCCTGTCATAAGGCTCAATAACAATAAGCTCATAACTATTAAGCCTGATACTTGGGAGCTGATAGATGGCGACAGGCGACGTGCATCGATTGTTCAGCTACCGTTAAGACTGGCCTGGGCTATCACAGTCCACAAAAGTCAGGGTATGACACTGGATTCTGCACAGATTGATTTGAGTCGCGCTTTTGTTGAAGGCATGGGCTATGTTGCACTCTCCCGTGTTAAAAACATGAAAAGTTTAAAAATCGATGGCTTAAATAGAATGGCGTTTCAGGTTAGTAATCTTGCTAAGCAAATAGATGCCGATTTGCAACTAAAGAGTGATATTGCACTGACTGAGTATGCTGATATTATTAAGCAATGGAAAAAAACTGATCACACATCTATTCCAACAGCAAATATGAAAAAATCTATGACATGGTCTGAAAAACTTGCCCTCATGCGCCAAGAGTTTCCAAATGCGTATACACCATGGTCTGAGGCAGACGATCGCAAACTGGTTTCTGAATTTTCCAACGGAAAAAACATAACCGAGTTGAGTTTGCTACTGGGCCGACACAAAGGTTCTATCAGATCACGGTTGAACAAACATTTTGGTGAGGATTTATTTAAATAATGGACTATTATATCGACCCCAAAACTGACACAAGAAATTTAGTAGATGAGTATAAAGGTCTCGCTAACGACGATATAAAAAACATTTTAGCGACAAAATCTTTTGACTATCATGTTGCAATTGAGAATTTTCAACATGATTTCAACATAGGCACAATTGTTCGTAATGCCAATGCTTTTAACGCCCGGGGTGTACATATTGTGGGTAAACGTCAATGGAATAAGCGTGGAGCTATGGTAACTGATAAATATTTACAGGTTTATCACCATCCCAGTGTAGAAGTTTTTTATCAATGGGTGCTAGACAGTAGCTTGAAGTGTATTGGAATCGATAATATTCCTGGTTCTGTTTATCTGTCGGAAACAACCTTGCCCGCTGGTAGTGTTTTGGTTTTTGGCCAAGAGGGGCCCGGTTTGTCTACGGATATGCAAAAAATATGTGAAAAAATTGTTGCTATCAAACAATATGGGTCTACTCGATCGGTAAATGTCGGAGTGGCATCGGGAATAATTATGAACGCTTGGGTTGAACAAAATATCTGAATCAGACTTGCAAATACTTGCACAAATGCAGGTCTATATATTAATTATTGCCTTAATTACTAGCCAGATAAACAGAAATATGCCAGTAGATATAGTCCCAATTATTATTGACAATATTGGTAATATGGGTGGAACTTTTTTGATTATACAGGTAATAAGTGCAATGACCGCAATAGCCAATCCAAATATTGGTACAAGACTAAAGAATATACTAAACACACATAGCAACCATACACCCACTAGTGATGAATCTTGTGGTTTTTTGGTGTATGCAGTGTAGTTTTTGAACTGTTCTTTATTGGGCCCACTAGATTCAATAACCTCTGCCTCTACTACAACTTTGTTTTCATTAACCATACCAAAAGTATATCAGAAATAGCACAATAGTTAGCCATACTTATAAGAAACAGTCATTTATTAAAAATATATATTATGTACAGGACTTTAGCGGGTTGATATACTGCAAGCACAATAACTAGCGAGGTAAATAAGTGAAAAAATTATTTTATATAGTAATAGCCTTGATTGGTTTATGTGCACTGATCAGTCTTGTGCTATATTCACCAGCATATAAAAATCTACATACAGTAAATATCAGTAGCAACAATACTGCTCCGAATATCAATGTAAATAAGGGGCAATTATTAAGTATTGAGCTAAACTCAAACCCAACTACAGGATATACTTGGCAACTGGTCGAAAATTATAACCATACGATTATCACCAAAAAATCTAACACATATATTTCAAACTCAAATAATATTGGTGGTGGAGGCGTAGAAATATTTACGCTTGAGACACATGCTTCTGGTCAAACTAAACTTGATTTTATTTATAGTAGGGCCTGGGAAGCCGGCACACCACCAGCACAAACAAAAACATTTAACGTTAATATAAATTAGTTTTTCGACTGTATTTTTTTGATTGGCTTTACGTATTTTTTTTCACTGTAGAACGACAGAGCTAAACGAACTAACAAGAATAATGTTACAACTAGTATAGTATCATCGGCTAAACCAAGCGGACCAAGTAGTGCTTCGGGGAAAATATCTAGCGGTGATATAATCCAAACAATAAATAGTGGTGCTAACACAAGTAGAAATCTTTGAAACTTACTTCGGTTGGGATCTTCTATCATCCGCAGACAAGCGCTGACAATTCCAACAGGTGGTGTGTTTTTGTAGCTGCCTTTCATATATTAGTATTATACTCGACATATACAACTAATACACTCAAAATATTGTTTTGCCGTGCCAAATATTTGAAAATTCATAGATTGGTTTTTGTATATGTTTTGCGTAAGGATCGGATTCTGATCTATTGTTGGTGACTAGGTTGCATGCAGTTTCAATACCGTATCCCATAGCAATTAGTATTGCACAACCCATAAGAACACTACGATGCTTACCCATGCGACAGTATGATAAAACACTACTACCCTGATTAATGATATTGATAGCCTGGTGTACTGCTGGTACTAATCTTGCTGCATTTATTGGAAATAAAAATGAGTCTACAGTTGGGACCCAGATTGTTTGTATGCCTGCCAGAGGTTTTCTGGGAAAGAAAATATGATCATATCTCATATTTATAGCTAGTTTTATGTTCTTGTCTGCGAGTTTTGGGTAATCAGATATTTTTGGAGTTGTTCCAATATACAAATAGTCTGTTATTCTTGAGTAATTCATAGATACTTTTGAAGTATAGTGCAATAGCAAAGAAAAAACGATATCTAAATAAGTTATAATCTAATTTATGTCTAAAGTACCACTAGCTGAACAAATGAGACCAACTAAACTTAGCGATGTAGTTGGACAGAGCAACCTTATAGATGATAAGGGTTTACTGGGTCAAATCGTAAAAACCAAGCAACCTGCAAGCATGATATTCTGGGGACCTTCGGGTACTGGTAAAACAACCCTGGCTCGTATTGTTGCTAGTGAGGTAGAAGCTGATTTTATAGAGATAAGTGCAGTTACATCGGGAATCGCCGATGTAAAAAAACATATTATACGAGCTGAACAAAATAAACGGCTAGGTATACGAACAATTATATTTGTTGATGAAATACACCGATTCAATAAAGCTCAGCAAGACGCATTTTTGCCACATATCGAAAATGGCTTAATCTATCTTATTGGTGCTACTACGGAAAATCCAAGCTTTGAAGTTATAACTCCATTACTGTCTAGAACTCGAGTACTGATACTTGAGAAGCTGACATCAGAAGAGATTGTAACAATTTTGCAAAGATGCCTTAAAATAATAAATAAAACTAAGCAAGCGCAGACATCAATACTAAAATATATTGCCGACATGTCTGATGGTGATGCTAGGATCGCGCTTGGAAACCTGGAACTTTGCCTGGATCTTGCCGAGGGTAAGATAACTAAAAAAACTGTAGACACCGCTGTCCAACGAGTATTGCCTGGCTACGATAAAAACGGCGAGCAACATTATAATATTATCAGTGCATTTATAAAAAGTATGCGCGGCAGTGACAGCAATGCTAGTTTGTACTATCTGGCGCGTATGTTAAACGCGGGCGAAGATCCCAAATTTATTGCGAGGCGTATGATAATATTTGCCAGTGAAGACATTGGCATTGCAAGCACTCCGGCGTTAAATTTGGCCGTTAGTACTTTTCAGGCAGTCGAAAGAATTGGAATGCCAGAGTGCCAGTATAATCTTTTTCATTGCGCGCTGGTATTATCGGCAAGCAAAAAATCAAGAGTAGTTACAAACGCTATGGCCAAAGCGATTGATTTAGCAAAGTCTACTCCAAATTTGGCCTCACCCATATATTTACGCAATGCCTCTACGAGTCTTATGAAAGATATTGGCTATGGAAAAGATTATCAATGGAAAGCAGATTTTAAGCCAACAAAAGGTTTCTTGCCAGAAGAGTTAAAAGATCTAAACTTGTTTGATTAAAATCGTATAACCACGGCCGTACAAGGCAAATCCAATACAAATATCACATTTTGATACACGATTTGAAGGCTAAAAATACCGTTTTATCTTATCAATTCATCGCCCCAAAAAAGACATTTTTTGTTTTGGGGTTGCTACAGATAGTTATTGGGTTGATCATGTTGAGCTGAGTTTATTTATAGCAAATCTTGGCTATCGTCCGTTATTCGCAATAGTTTTTTTGATTTAATTTCGTAACGCAGACCTGTCAGGCTTGATTCTACGTAGTCATCGTTTAACAAATTTACAAACTTTGTCAAATCTTTATCATTCATAATAATAATTGCCCCACTATCATCCGTAAGCAGTCCTAAACCTAGTTCTTCTGACTGGGCTAGCAATTCTTCTTGCTTCACCAGGTCTGGCTGAACCTGTTGAAGTTTTTTAACAAGCGCAGGTTTAGATTTGACTAAACTTTGCATATCATTCATGCCATCAAAAACTAGTTTAAAATTATCAGTTATTTCTTCTACTTTACGTTCAGCTATTAGACTAGCTTTAGCATCGTAGCCAAACAGCTGCTTTAATTTGGCCTGATTAAAGACAAACAGGTCACTTCCGGTTAGCATAAGCTGGTTTTCTGCAGGTATTTTTAGTGCCGCCATCGTGTCAAAAGGCTTGAAAACTCCGTCTTTGAGTGTCCAGGCTGAAGTCCCTTTCATTATTTGACTTGTCGGTAGGTTCTTAATGACAGTAAAACTTTTTGTCATGTCTGGGTGTGTGCAATGCGCTATTACACCTTTCATACGTTTTAGGTCGTGCTCGGATTCATCAAAAATTTCAATATTATGTTGTTCGTTGTGTATCCAGTTTAATATTGTTTTTAGGTTTTCAACATTTACTATTTTAGTTTTCTGGAGAACATTTTTTTCCTGCTCGGCTTCTTCAAAATCTCGTACTATTAAGCCATCATCGATGCCATCTAAAACATATTCAACTATTGGTTCGACAAATAATGGTGCAAGTTGTTTGTTTACCTCACCTGTTAGCTTGGCTTTATATACAGTAAAGTTCTTATTGAAAAAATATAATGTTATTTTTAGATCATCTATGTATGGAACAATATTGTTTGCCCAGCCAAATATATCTACATCATCTGGATCTGCTATTACAGGTTTGTCATCATATGCTACATTGTTAGCAACCTCAGTTTTAGCTAAAGCTTGCTTCATAGTATTTTCATTATCTTGAGTCATATTTATTACGTTATCCATTAGTTAAAATTTCCAATTTCCAATTATACATTTTTTATATATACATTACGTCATTATTTCAAACAATATTTTTCAAATTGTATATATTCATCTTTGGAAATAAACTTATCTTTATAGGCCAGCATATCAATGTAAGTAAGCCATTTGTAGCTAGAATGTTCGCTTGAAAGCTGAATATTACTATTTTCAAACTTAGAATTATAAAAAACCGTTATTACATATTGAATGTTAGATGCTATGGTGTAATGTCTGTTCGTCACAAATGCTACGTTATTCAATTTTATTTTACATGATTTTCCAAGCTCTTCATCAATTTCTCTATTTAGTATATTTTCAAGATTATCACCTTGTTCATCAATATCTACACGACCACCCGGGAAATCAATATATCCGTCTGGTGTGAATAGGGTAAATATTTTGCCATTATTGACAATTAATGCTTTGACCGATAACTGGTAGTATGCAAATTCTTTTGACATCTAAATATATTACTTTTTTCTAAGACTCAAGTAAACAGATCTTTTTTCTTTATTAAATTTTTCGATGGCATATCGTAGGGTTGTTCGTGGCATGGTCGAAGCGTACTTGTCTAAAAGAAATTCAAGTTTTTCAAGATCTCTTTTGCCTATTTCGCGCATCACCCAACCAACAGCTTTGTGTAACAAATCATGTTTTTCATACATCAGTATTTCAGATAGCTTCATAGCATCAGTAAAATCATTATGTCGAACAAAGGCTAGGGTGGATATTATGGCAACACGTTTTTCCCAAAGATTTCCTGTAGCAAGGCTATATAACACTTCCCTATCATGATTTTGCAAAAAATAGCCAATAACATGGGGTGCAGAAATATCTACCAAATCCCAATTGTTTACATATCTTGAGATGTTATCAATATATATATTGTAAATTTCTTGTTGTCTTGATGGTGAAGCTTTTGGCATAATTGTGTTCATCATAACCAGAGTACACAGACGTATCTCATGCCAATCGTTGCGTAGTAATTTTTTGATATCATCATTGGATATTTGTTTGTAATATTCTTTTGCTACTTGTCGAATCTGTGGATTGCTGATTCCTAAAAATTTATCTCCTTCACCGTATTGACCGGGCCCTGTTTTGAAAAAGCTTTGGAAAAATTCTGCTTTGTGTTCATCTCTGAGATTTAGCAGCTCATTAATGATTATTGGAGAGATGTCGTTGTGATTCACCTAGGTCTTTCGTTTATATTGTTGTTATAGCTTAAACTATTTGCATTGATATTGTTATGTTTTTCTGTATGAGAGTATAAACCTGAACATAAAGTAAGAAAAGTTTTTACAAAATACTAGTGTTATGGTACAGTATCATATAATGAAAACTATAATTGCACAAGTTTCAAACCGCCGC
>CAYQBK010000011.1:0-20540 GCA_964415715.1 uncultured Candidatus Saccharibacteria bacterium | reverse complement strand
GTTTGGTTACCTATGCCATCGAATGGAATAGTCAAAAAATCACTTATTCAGCCGATGGGATAGTCTACTGCACACTAAACAATGATAATTCGGGCTGGAAAAGTTGGCCATATGATCAAAAATACCACCTTATCATAAATCTAGCAGTTGGTGGTACTTGGGGTGGGTACAAGGGGATAGACACAAAATCACTACCTTGGAACTACGCAATAGATTATGTCCACGTTTATCAGTAGTTAAATATTCATTAATTTTATGCCAATATATAGGCCAATAAACGAGCCAATAGCGCCACACACAATACTGGTGACACTGAAGCCATCCGCATGGAATAGCCACACCGGTAAATATGACCCGATAAAACCACCCAAACTAACAGTCAGATATACAACCTTTTTATCCATTTTTCTTCCTATACAGTGCCAGTATTTCCTTGCCCACACTCTCAACGCCATATTGTTTAACATGCTCTTTGGACCAATGTCGAACCTGCTCACGGGCATCGGGGTTGTCTAAATAATATTTTAGCCTGTCGGCAAAAAGCTTTGGCTTTTTTGGGTCAAATAACAGATCTGGGTAATCTTCTAGAACTGTTCTATAGCCGACATTATTACCCCCCAAAACAACCCTTGATCCGGCCGCCATTGCCTCGATAAGAACTATACCAAAACTTTCACCACCAGTACTGGGAAACACGGCTATATCTGCGCCTGCCAGTAGTTTTGGTTTTTCTATCTCAGATACAAATCCCATAAAATGTACATTTTTTACATTATGCTTTATAGCATAAACTTCTAACTCTGTTTTGAGTGGCCCCGCACCAGCAATGATAACATTGTATGGCTTCGTGTAATCTTTTTGCAATTCTATTAGTGCATTTAGTAGCTGACGACAACCCTTGCGCTCAACAAGCCGGCCAAGAAAAACAACCGTTGGTATGTTATGATGTACCGCCGGATGAGAAAATTTTTCCAGATCAACTACATTTGGCAGTACTTTCGAATCGATATTAAAGGCGTCTTTGGCAAAACTCTGAGCGGCTGTCGAAACACTTATTATCTCGTTAAAACGCTTAACACTGTTCATGTTTAATATTTTTAAGCCTCGTGAGCTTGCATTGTGCAATCGTCCCGCTGGAACAATATGAAAAGTGCCAATAACTTTGACGTTTGTATCGATATTGTTGATAACTTTTCCAGCAAAAAGCGGGCTGTATGGCATTTGAACATGCAAAATATCTAGCTTTAGTTCGGCAAGTTTTTTTAAAATCGCTCGTTTATTTGCAGGCAAGGGAATGCTGAGGCGATTGTGGTTAAATCTAACCTTGATATTTTTCGTCATCGAATGTACGTTTGATATGTCCGAGCGGCTTGTTTGCCCAACCAAATAGTGAACATGGTGGCCTTTACCACTAAGCCATCGCCCAACAGACAACACATACTGCTGGACTCCGTCAGTAGTGTCGAGAGTATCATCTAGCACAAAACCAATATTTAAAACTCTATCTGCCATATTTGTCTAGTGCTTCAATGTACACATTTTCATACATTTTTGTTATTTGACTGCTTTCATATTTTTTCACATTTTTCCTAGCCCACTGTTGCCAAATCTTTCTGACTGCTTCATCGTAGAGCATGAGATCAAGTCTTTGGGCAAAATCTACAGTCGACCTTGGATTTACCAAACTAAGCTGGCCAGTTTCTGTCATAACTCCGCTATATCCACTATTATTTCCAGCCACTACCGGAACATTTACCGCCATAGCTTCAAGTAGTACAATCCCAAAGCTTTCACCAAATGGTGCAGGAGAGCAATATACGTCAGCGCTCGCCATGAGTCTAACTTTGTCTTCTTCAGGTATGTAACCCAAAAACTCAACATCCGGAATATTGTATTGTTTAACATATTTCTCAAGAAACTTTCGCCTCACGCCACTACCAGCAATAACCAATTTGACATCGTCATGCTTTTTTCTCAGTAAATCATATGCGTCTAGCAAATATTCAAGGCCTTTGCGTTTATCTAAACGACCCAGAAACAGTATAGTTTTTTGGGGCTGAGTTTTTGTTTGAGCTGGTTTGAATTTGTCTAAATCAATACCGTTTGGAACTATTGTAATCGGTTCATCAGTTAAGCTACAAACATATTCGGAGGCTGCATCTGAGACAGCAGTTAAACTGTGTAGATAGCTCAATACCGATTTTGTGTATGGTACAGCCGAACCAATAATAGATTTGCTCATAAAGTTTTCCGGACTTTTAGCATGGAAAGTTGCTACATTGACAGCCTGTGATCTAGTAAGTATTTGCCTTGAAACAAATGGAACCCAGGGTTCATGGAAATGGATTACATCAAATTTTTCTTTGGACAATATGTTATCTATTTCATCACTATAGGCCTCGAAGCCAATATCTACCATGGTTGCTAACGTATTAAATTTTGCACTCCTACCTAACAGTAAATAATCTTTTGGTGCATCACTAGAATAAGCCCGGGGACGAGAAGTTATAATTTTTACTTCATGACCATTTTCGACTAATCCTTTATGTAATTGAACAACCACATCTTGGACCCCTCCGGCAAACTGGAACATATTGTAGGGGCAAACTAAGCCGATTTTCATGAACCTAGTATATCAAATTATTATTATTTTAGCTTACGATCCAATATTCGTCGAAGTTTTTTTGGTATATAACCACTAGCGTCACTGGGGTTACTAATAACCGTAGGGGCGTGATTGACTAAAGCAGATTCGATAACTGTAACTTTTGAGTAAACTTTTGAGAGATTCTTCTTGACCGAACTGTTTTTAAAATACTGATCATGTTCCGTGGCAACGTGTATCACATTGTGTTCAACTTTTACCTTATTTATAGATAAGTTTAACATTGTATTAGTTGTATACATATAAGTACGTACGTCATTACATTGCCATAAGTATATTTCGAATTTTATTCGGCGTTTTAACTCTGCTTTGTCGGCATCTTTCATTTTGGCATGTCTTTTAGCTACGGCGTTATACATAAGCGTTATACCGTATTGATTAAGTATCATGTATCTAACAAACATAGCAGACAACTCATTGCTACAAAAAGCACTAGTGTATCGTATGAGCTTTTGTTTTCTTATGCTAAGTTTGAAATCTTGCTTGGTAGTAAAACCAACCAAGCTGACCAAAATATCTACCTGTTTTGCTAATTCGGGATATTTTTGTAGCATTTTTGTTACTGCAACAAAGCCGAAGCTCATGGCAACAATAGTAAACTTACGTTTTTTGTATTTTAGCTTGATGAAGGTGGCCAAATAGTCGGCGTAATTATCTAAAGTTGGTGTTTTGTGAATCACATAAAAGGCATCCATCCCACCAAAACCAGGGATATCGGGCAAGGTGACATTACCATACTCTGCAAGGTTTTCAACAATTGCATACATCCTCTCAAGACTCGAGTGATGCCCGTAAATCGCCAATATCTCACGGCTGGCATGCTTCTGTTTAATGGACCGTCTTCGTAAAACGCGTCCATTTAGACCATTTATACTTAACGGCTTTACCATGCTAGTAGGTATGCTTATTTCTGTCTGTTTCATAATAACTTAGGTATTATTTTAAACAGACTAAACCAAATTGTCTAATAAAAACTTACTTTACTTGAATATCTTTACAAGCATTGCCGCAGGCAGCTTTTAACTGAAGAGCAGTTGCTCGCAAAGCTGTGCTTTGTTTTGTTATTATGTCTATCTGGGTTACATTGTCTTTTGACTTATATTTAACATCGAATAGCTGACCCTCTAGTTGTTTTACTTGAGTGTTTAAGGCTTCGTTTTTCTTTTTTAGGTCCTGGATTTGAGTATATTGATAAGCAGCAAATCCAGCTACCAATACGAATAGTACAGCAAAAACAATGGCAAAGATTTTAGCTTTTTTGGATGGATTTTTGACGCCGCTAGTTGATGAAACGCTGTAGTTTGTAGATGTAGCCTGAGATTGTTGAGGTGATGTGGTCGCTGTAGCTGCAGCCCCTAGATCTGTAAGATTGCTATTGTCACTGGTATCTGGTCGTAGGTCATAGTTTTGTACTGGACGTGGCTGTTGGCCACCACTCATACCATCGACACTTTTGTTTGGTTTAAAATCGTCCACTCTTATTTTCCCCTTTAAACTTATTTAACTTAGTTATAAATATAAGTATAAGCAACTTCTCCAAAAAACACAACGCAAACTATAAAATTTCTGAATTTTGATAGGTAACAGTGTAGACGGGTATTTTACCATTGGTCAATGTTGCGGCAGTGCCCAAAGAATATATCAACATTGTATACAGTATTTTTTTGAAGTTAGCTTCAACAAATTCATCATTGTCATTTATAGCCAGTATTTTTGACAAATCACTTAACGCCCAAATGTCTACACAAAATACCTGACTATCTGAATATTTTTCCGCGATTTCATCTAAATTAAGTGTTCTGTTAGGGGCAAAATTTAATACAATAAGCGCTTCTTTGTGTGAGCCCTCTCGCTCTATGACAATAGCATTGCCCTCAGTTTCATATATTCCAAGCTCTTCAGCTGGCTCTCGATGATCATTAGGCAATGAATATTTGTTAACACCTCTGTTTGCTTCTAAATACTCCTGAGCGCTGAAATCAACACCTAACATATTAAGAATAGCCACAGCGCCATGCTGTATATTATCACTATATTCTTCAACTTTGGTTGGTATTATATTCTGGTTATCTATAGCGCCACAGCCACATTTTGACTCATCGCTCGTAGGGCCAGTATGGGCGGCTATGCCAATATTATTTATCCTGGCGCAGTCAATAACTTCTTCTGGGGTAGGGACTCTGCCGGCCTTTGCGTATAACCCAAGTTTTACCATAAGTGCACTGCCACCAAAAATTTTTGGCAAATTACCCTTGTGATCCTTGGATGGCCTGCCGTCAGGACAATCACAACCACTATCAAGAAATGATCCAGAACAATCAACCAAATATTCACCTCTACTCAATTCACTCAGTAATCTTTTATTTAGTGTGGAATCATTTCCAATATCTCCATCACCATATCCCAAGCCATCTGGGGCTAATGGTTCAAATTTCATCTCTGATACTCCTCCTTCTTTATCATTACAACCCAGCAATGAATCCCAGCCTTTTTGGGTTGTGCTATTTATTAAAAATCTAGAATATTCAACTTGTGTCATATGTTCTTATTTAGCGGAGGGTTTTAGGGCGGCGACGGATACGGGATACGTTTAGACGTACCTGGTGTCGGTCAATAAGCGATTGCGCGCGGTGAAGTGACTGTCTGTCTTTGGCATCTTCTTTAAGCTCTTTGGCTAGTTGTAGAGCCTGTTCGATCTCTTCTTCTATTAGGTCATCGATATGTTCGGCTTCGTCAACTAATATTTTAACCTGTGAACCACTAGTTACGTCTACTACACCACCGTAAACCGAATATGTATCCTCACTACCATCGTTTCTGACAATAGTCAGCGGTCCAGGGGCTATAATAGTCATGTATGGTTCGTGTGTTGGCAATATAACTATATCGCCTTCGGTTGTTTTAACGATAACCTCGCGGGCTTTATCACCATATTTTTTACCAGTTAGGGTTAGTAACTCTACGTCCATTATTTAACGTCCTTGATACTCCCCTTAAGATAAAAGGCCGATTCAGGCATAGTGTCAAAATCACCATTAAGTATTTGTTTAAATCCAGATATGGTGTCCGCAAGCTTAACATAGGCGCCAGGAATATTTGTAAATACTTCGGCAACATGAAATGGTTGAGTCAAAAACCGCTGGATACGACGGGCGCGGGCAACCGTCTGCTTGTCTTCATCAGACAGTTCTTCCATACCCAAAATAGCAATAATATCCTGCAGGTCCTTGTATCGTTGCAATATTCTCTGTACTTCACGAGCGGTGTTGTAGTGATCTTCACCGACTACTTCAGGGTCAAGTATAGTTGAACTCGAATCAAGTGGATCAACCGCTGGGTATAAACCAAGTTCGGTCAAAGCACGGCTAAGAACAATTGTTGAATCAAGGTGACTAAATGTTGTAGCTGGGGCAGGGTCGGTAAGGTCATCGGCCGGGACATAAACAGCCTGAACGGATGTGATAGAGCCGGTTTTAGTACTAGTAACACGCTCCTGCAAGGCACCCATTTCCTGTTGCAAGTTTGGCTGGTAGCCTACAGCACTTGGCAAACGACCAAGTAGGGCAGATACTTCAGCACCAGCCTGGGTAAATCGAAAGATATTGTCAATAAACAGTAACACGTCTTTACCTTGGTCACGAAAACCTTCGGCTAATGTTAAACCCGTAAGACCAACCCGCAAACGAGCGCCTGGTGGTTCATTCATTTGGCCAAAAACTAAGCTTGTTTTATCAAGCACACCACTGTCAGCCATTTCATGATACAAATCATTACCTTCACGAGTACGTTCACCGACGCCAGCAAACACTGAGTTGCCACTGTGATATTTAGCAATATTGTTTATAAGTTCGGTTATGAGCACAGTTTTACCAACACCAGCACCACCAAATAGACCAATCTTACCACCCTTAGTCATTGGACATATCAGATCAATAACCTTGATACCAGTTTCCAATATTTCAACTTTTCCACTTTGTTCAGCCAGGCTGGGGGCTTCACGGTGAATTGGAGCAGTAACCCTTGACTTTGGTGCCGGTTTGCCATCGATAGGCTCACCAACAACATTAAACATACGGCCCATGGTTTCATCACCAACAGGTACTGTAATAGGTGCGCCAGTTGCAATAACGTCGTGGCCTCTACTCAATCCATCAGTGCTATTTAGTGCAACAGCACGAACAGTGTTTTCGCTAAGATGTTGAGCTACTTCTAAAAATAAATTATTACCATGTAGATCAACCCTTAATGCATCATATATATTTGGCAAATCGCCATCTTTAAATTCGGCATCAACAACTACACCTACCACCTGGGTTATTTTGCCTTTTTGTTCCACTGCTGTATTCATTTATTCCTCCGATTATTCATCTTTATCAATATCATTATTTTATTGCTTCTGCACCAGCGGATATTTCAGCCAGTTCTTGGGTTATGCCGGCCTGGCGGGCATTGTTATACGCCAAAGTCAGATCATCAATTAAATCACTAGCGTTGTCGGTAGCATTTTTCATGGCTAACATACGCGAGGCATGTTCGCTAGCTAGTGATTCGAGTATACATTGTGTAAGTTTCGCTTCTACATATCGCCTCGTAACTAACTCTAAAATAACTTCAGCTCTAGGTTCAAAGGTCCGACCATCTGGCACTTTTGAAACTGTGCTGGCTAGTGGTAACAATTTCTCAACAATAGTGTCTTGTTTAACTGTAGATATAAAGCGCGTATATGTCACAAACACTTCGTCAACTTCGCCATTTTCAAATAACTGGATAGCTTCGGCTAGTACCGGCTGGGCAAGTTCAACATCTACACTGTCTACGGTCATAGGATAGGATGCTATTTCATCAACCTCATCAATATTCCATTTATCATCTTTGCCATTTATTTTGGCAACAAAAAGTGATGCATAGCGACCAACACTAATGATTTTATGCAAACTACTGCCTTCTTTTAGATGTTTTACCATTGCTTTAATGATATTACTGTTGTATGCACCCGCTAAACCGCGGTCACTACTAATCACGATAGTCAGTGATTTCTTTGGTGGGCGCATGACAAACAATCCTGAACCCTGAGCCTCTTTTGAATAAGCAAGTTCGCCTATTAGCTTCCCAGAAGCTTCCAAATAAGCCCGTGGTTGCAGAGCAGATTCTTGTGCTTTACGCAGTTTACTCGCAGCAACCAACTGCATGGCTTTAGTAATCTGTTTAGTATTTGTAACAGATTTGATGCGGTGCTTTATGCCTTGTTGTGCAGCCATGGTTTATTTAGTTTTATCTCCGTTACCAATGCTTTTTGCTACGGTTTCTGCTAGTTCTGAGATAATTTTCAAGTCTTCTTTTTCTGGTTTGATACCTTTGTCAAGACTATCATACAGCTTTGAATGTGATTTCTTGACAGTACCAACTAGTTGTCGAGCGGCTGGCTGAACATTGGATTCAGCTAAATGATCAAATGACCCGCTAGTTGCTCCAATAAGTGTAATAACTTGCTCAGCAACGCTAAGTGGTTGGTATTGTTTTTGTTTTAGAACCTCGGTCAATAACCGCCCACGAGCAATACGCTTTTTAGTATCTTCATCAAGATCACTGGCAAACTGCGCAAAGCTTGCTAGCTCACGGAATTGAGCAAGCTCTAACCTTAGAGTGCCCGCAACGCTTTTGGTAGCTTTGGTCTGAGCGGCACCACCAACACGACTAACACTAAGCCCTACAGAAATAGCCGGTCGAATACCCTGATAGAACAGATTGGTTTCAAGGAATATTTGACCATCTGTAATAGAGATAACATTGGTAGGTATATAAGCGCTCACATCACCGGCTTGGGTTTCTATAATAGGCAGGGCGGTTAAGCTACCAGCACCAAGTTCATCTGATAGTTTGGCAGATCTTTCAAGTAGACGAGAGTGCAAATAAAACACGTCACCGGGGTAAGCTTCACGGCCTGGTGGACGGCGTAGCAATAGCGACATTTGCCTATACGCCACAGCATGTTTAGATAAATCATCATATATTATAAGTGCATGGCCCTTGTTGTCTCGAAAATATTCACCCATCGCCGTACCAGAGTAGGGGGCGAGGTATAACATGCTGGCAGGATCAGCAGGGCTAGTAGCTACAACGATAGTTTGGTCCATAACACCTTCGGTCTTGAGTCTATCAACTAACGCAGCAACCTTGGCTCGCTTTTGACCGATAGCAACATATACGTTTATCACGCCTGTTTTTTGGCGAGCCTGGTTTATCATTGTATCTATCGCAATAGCCGTCTTACCAGTCTGTCGGTCACCAATAATAAGTTCACGCTGGCCACGACCAATAGGAACCATAGTATCGATAGATATAATACCCGTTGCTAGTGGTTCATGAACGCCTTTTCTATCCATAACACCGGGTGCTGTTCGCTCAATAAGACCAGTTTGTTTAGATTTTATTGGACCTAGGCCATCTATCGGGCGTCCCAATGGGTCAACAACCCGACCAACTAGCTCCGGACCCACAGGGACCTCTAGAGTTTTTCCTGTAAGTGTAACCTTGGCGCCGGCCTTGACACCTATTTCACTATCTAATAACACAGCACCAATTTCGTCTTCATTAAGGTTTAAGGCGAAGGCCCTCGCAGGTGCAGACCCCTCAACTTCAATCTCAATCACATCACTGTAGCCACAGTTTGCAAGTCCATAAACCCAAACAACACCATCCCCAACACGGGTAACCACACCACTCGATTCAAAATCGCCATTTTTAGCAATACCAGATATGGCAGCTTCAAGCTCGCTAGTCAAATCTTTTACATTTATATCACTCACTTTATACCTTTCTACTTATCCAACATTTTCTATAATCTTAGCTAATTTGCGCTCAATACTTGCATCCATAGTGCCATTGGGCAGTTGTATTTTTATACCACCAATAATACTAGGTTCAACATTGTAAACAGCCTCGACATTATCGGAATTTGTCATATTGGAAATATTTAACTCTACGGCTTTTCGCATTTTAGCATCTAACGGGCGAGCGGTTGTAATATTGGCATATACATATCCGTTATCGTTCATAAGGTCTAGAGCTACGTCTTGGACCAGATGATCTATCTCTTTGGTTTTACGATTTGACTTTAGCCAGGCAGCAACCTGATCAACAGCTCGTGCCCGCTGGGTTAGATTGCTATTTTTTAGCTGTGTTGCCAAATAGCTCGCGACCCGGCTTCTGGAGGTCATACTATTTGACCTCCAAAGCGTCTTTTATCAATTTAGCATCAGCTGTATCATCGAGTTTCTTGCCGATTATTTCAGCTGAAACCTTAGATATAAGTTTAGCATTTTCTTTTAGCAACTCTTTATGAGCTTTTTCAATATCTACAGCCAAGTGGCTACGTGCTTCACTTACAATTCTCTCAGCCTTATGGGTGGCTTTTGATTCAACGTCTTTTAAAATATTTGTTGCATCGTTCTGGGCGCCATGTATCAGTTCTTCAGCCTGAACTCGGGCATCTTTGACTATTTGTTCGGCTTTTGCGCCTGCCTTGGCTAATTCATCTCCGGCTTTTTTAGATTTATCTAGACCGGCTTCTATTTCTTTCTGTCTTGCATCTATAACCTTGTACAAGCTCTTTACAACAAATTTATTGAGCAGAAATACAATAATCCCAAAAGTAATAAGCTGGAACAAAAAAGACTTCCAATTCAAACCCAGTGCGCCTATACCACTTGCTGATTCGCCACTAGTTGTATTTGCAATATATTTAAACACTATTTTCCTCTAATTATTTAGTAGTAAAGACGATAAGGAGCACAAAGACCATTATAGCGTCTACTAAACCAGCCATAACTAAAGCCATAGTCAATATTTTACTTTGAGCCTCTGGGTTACGACCAACCGAATTTACTGCTGCCGATCCAATCATGCCCAATCCAAGCGCTGGGCCGAATGCACCAAGAGCTATAGTTAGACCTTTTACTAATTCTGGTGTTATTTCCATCTGTTTCTCCTTACTTACTTATATTATTATGCCTTGGCACTAACTGCACCACTAAGCTCTTTACTATTTTTATCATCATGGTTACTGACATGATCTTCATCATGAGATGTCGCCATGGCTAGATAAACCGATGATAACATAATAAACAAATAGGCCTGAATAAGTGAAAAGAATATTTCTAAGAAAATAATTGGTATTGTCGTAATTGGCGAAAACATTCCACTTATGTTAGTTATTACATGCAATAAAACCTCACCAGCATAAACTACACCAAACAACCTAAGCGCAAGTGTCAATAATCGAATCAATTCGCCCAATAACTCTATAATACCTATAAAAAAGTTCATAGGATTCCACCATGGTGGCATGATAGTAAAAAAATGTTTGATATAGCCAAAAAAGCCACGTTCTTTAATGGCAAATATCTGGACTGTTATCATTGATATAAAGGCTAATGCCAATGTTCCATTTAGATCAGTTGTAAACGGTCGCAGTAGAGCGGCCTTGATACCACTAGATTCAACATACACCGAACCGCCCATGCCTGGTAACAAACCAGCCAGATTGTTGATAAGTATAAATGTAAATAACGCCAAAAACAGTGGTAAAAACTTTCGCGCCTTGGCTGCGTCGCCACCAAAGTTCTTTTTGATATTATCTAGCACAAACATTGCTAAAGACTCTAGTGTAAAAGCAAACTTGGAATTTGGTCGTTTACGTATAACAACCGCCATAAAATAAAACATTGATACAACAATAAACGCCGTTAGTAGGCCCATAAGCATGGCATTAGTGACATTGAATGAACCTATGGTAAATATAGTTTCGGCACTAAGCGGTACTGTTTCCTCACTAGCAAAACTACTAAACATGCACTACATCCTGTGTGCATACTTTATTAACATCCAAACTGTTGAAAGAATATTTCATATTGACTTTAGTTAAAGTTTAACAGATAAATAAATGTCGTTCAACCTGAAATATGTTTTTTGTTGGTTTTATGAATATATTTATGCCACAGCCCTGTTATCTTGGTCCCAATTGGCCAGTTTTTGGCAGTTTGCCATTTGAAAAAGGCGTTTGTTCCGTAAAATGCCAAGACAGCATATAAAACACCCAGTAAGACATCTATCACAAAGTGCTCGCCCAGATAAACTACCCCTAGCCATATGCTAGCTGGGTACAGCCATACGAACCAACTTTTTCTAAAACCATACATTTTATTTATAAACAAAGCAAACAGTGTAGGATAGGCCGAATGCAACGATGGTACGGCCGCTACCGGGTTAGGTGACAACTTAGCATAAAAACCCGAAAAATCTTTTATACCCATAGTCCACCAAACATCGCTCGAGATACGCCGAATATGGTCTATGTAGCCCAGCTCACTGGCCATCCATGGTGGCGCCGCGGGAAACAGCAAATAGGTAATAAAAGCACCATAACTTAAAACAAGTAGTGCCACCATAAACTGCCAATACAAACTATTGCCAAATTTTTTCCATATCAGCACACCTAGTGCAATAGGCATAAGAAAATGAATAGTGTACAAAAAATACAAATACAGTTCAAAAACAGTTACATGTCCATGCCACAGCCAGCGTTGTAGCCACCAGGTAGGGGTATGACCAAAACCAAGCCATTGGTCAAAATGTATCATTTCCCAATAGTGAACATGGGTGTTTAGGTGTGGCACTAGGCTTCGAAAGCCTTCGTATGCTAGTAGCAGTATGATAAGTGGTGCAAACTTATAAAAAAATGCTCGCGCTTGCCCAAAAACAACAAATACAGCCAGTAGCATAAAAAACAGCACATCTGGTGTCCAAAAAGTCCGCTCTACAACTAACAGTGCAACCACAGCAACTATCACCAATACCCGTAATGACCATATGAATGCTTTACTGTGTAAAATATTCTTTATTTTTTCCATGATACCCTGACTATTTTAACCCAAAATTTGATATTTTAAAAACTAGCGCATAAAAGATAATTGCTTACAATGCATTTATATGTTAGAGTCTAATCATGAAAAATGTAAGAAATAGTTTACTAGGCTGGGTTCATCGACGTGAACAGCTGAAGCTCGACGAAGCAATTATTGATACAACAAATAAACTTAAATTAAATCAACTTATAGGTGACCCAGACCATATAATTTATCAAGTCACTTCTTTAACAAAGCCAGAGCAAGGCAATGATCAAAGCTTGGACCCCGAAAAAAAAGACTTAATGCATGGAAAAATTGGCGAAGGGGCGATTAGAGCATTTGGCATTTTATACAGCACTAGCTATGATAATGATGATAATTTAACACATATATTTGCGTCTGCGGTAGCAGTTGAAATATCCAGTGTCTTTGAACGCAAAGCACGCACAAAAAAAGGGCCTTTTAAGGGCATATTACACATATTAGGCGCCTTAGACATTGCCCGCAAATCATATTTTGATCGTGATAAAGTTTACGTTTCAGGCATGGGCGGACCTATACATAGTCCAACTGTAGACAGGCAGGGTTTAGAGCAAGAAACAAACTACAACTTGCTAAACGAAGCATTGGTGTTAGTGGCTCAACATCTAGGAATACATACTGTACAGTATTACTTAAACAACACTACAGACCCTAAACTCGTACTGGGTGATAGATATGCTGATGGAGTACACAAAAAACATAGCGAATATGATAGATGGACTATTTCGGTATCAGACTGATCAACAACTATCCGGCCGATTGCAACTTAGCTATCTGTTCGTGATTTAAACCATAGTAGTGGGCTACTTCGTGCCAAACAGTGTTATATACCTGTTGGCGCATATCTTTTATATCGACTGCGTTTTCTTCGTGGGCAACCTTAAAAACCGTTATTCTATCTGGCAAGGTCAGAGTATAGCCGCCACGGCGATCTGGCAGGGGCACCCCCTCGTACAAACCAAACAACCTGTCACATGGTCGAAGTTTAAGTTTGTTAACCTGCTCGATACTTGGGTAATCTTCAACAAAAAAGGCGATATTTTTTAGGTTATCCTGATAGGGGCTTGGGATAGATTTAAGCGAATCTGTCACCATTTTTTCAAATTCGGCTGTCTGTATACGAAACATTATTGCAGTGCCGATGTTAAACGTGCTAGGTTATCGATAACTTTTTGTCTATAGGGTCGGCCAACCCAATCTTTTAGATGCAACTGCCGGCTAGAACGACGATATTTTTCCTCTACACTTTGCATTTGCTTGGCAAAATCATCGCCATAAAACATAACGGTAACTTCCATATTTAGACCAAACGACCGTATGTCCATATTGCTTGAGCCAACAATAGCCAGTTTGTTGTCTATTGTCATGTGCTTGGCGTGCAGCACAGCCGGGGCTTTATACAAATATATCTTAACGCCTGCCTTTAACAGCGTCTCATAGTATGATCGTTGAGCGTGATAAACCAAAAACTGATCACCTATTTCTGACACAAACAGCTCAACATTCACCCCTCGTTCGGCCGCAGTTGTCAATGACATAAGCATAGATTCTTCGGGAACAAAATACGGACTAGATATAATTATATCTTCGTGAGCATTGTAAATGAGTGAGTTAAAAAGCTTCAAATTATTTTCAACACTAAAACCAGGGCCACTAGGGATAACCTGACAATCAGTATCACCATAATCTTTATAATCTGATATGTTTCTATTGGTAAGTTTTATGATATTTTCGCCAGTTTCGGCGTACCAATCGGCGGCAAACAGTCCATTTAGTTCAGCCGCTATAAGACCCTCGACCCGTACCATAAGCTCCTTCCAGTACAAACCCCGCTTGATGTTTTTCTTTTTATTGTAGCTTTTATCTATGATATTTTGCGAGCCAGTAAAACCAATAGTGCCATCGATAACCATTATTTTACGGTGGTTGCGTAGATCAGGGCGTTGAAATTTGCCTTTTAGTGGCTGAACGGGCACCATCAAACTCCATTCGATACCAGAATCATTTAAAAATTTGATAGTCTTTTTGTAGTCAGGATAGGGAAGCGACCCAACATGATCGAGAAGGACACGAGTTTTTACACCTCTGTTATGGGCTGCCTTTAGGCTATCAAAAAATTGTTTTGTTGTTTTATCTAGCGACATTATATAAAATTCAACATTAATATACTGATTAGCCCTATCTATATCCATCGCCATTCGTTCTAATGCATATTTGTAGCCCTCTACAAGCTCAGCTTTATTGCCACCAACTAGTGGCATAGCTCCCAGATTGGCATTTAGTCTAGCTACCGACATCAACCAGCGTGGAGCCGGGTTTTCCTCGTTGATCGTTATAGAATTATCTGTTATCTTTCGTATTTCCTTTGTGATAAAAGCTTGTTTTTTACGTCGTGATTTTGGTAGCTTGGGGCTTCCGATAAGTATGAATGCAATCACCCCAATAACAGGTATAAAAAATATTGCCAACAACCAAGCAGCTGCCGACGATGGTTTGCGGTTGTTAGGTATTATCAGCAAAGCGCCTATCCTAAGCCCAATATCAAGCGCAACAAGCATAACCCCAAATATCGCCGAGTAGTTAGTTATTATGTAGTTCATGTTTTAGTATCCTATTTGGCAATTATACTATAGTCACCAATAAACCTTAAAATATATATTAAATGCTTTGTGCTTATGCTAATTTATATATGTGACAACAAAACAATATACAACAAAAACTCAATGGGCGATACTAACTGCTGGTTCATTAGTCGGCCTGGTGGCTTCATTTATACAGGCCACAGAACGCATAGAATATGCAAAAAACCCAAAGCTTCTGCTAAGCTGTGATGTAAATTCAGTCTTCAGCTGTTCCAATGTCTTTGACGCCTGGCAATCATCTGTTTTTGGATTTTCCAACAGCCTCATGTGTATTGTGTTTTTCAGCTTAATATTAGGCGTTGCTGTAGTTGGCCTAACGGGTGGCCAGTTAAACAAATATTTAGCCTACACTATGCAATTTTTTAGCCTATTTTTCCTAGGTTTTGGCGCCTGGTATCTACAACAGAGTGCTTTTGTCATAAACAGCTTGTGTGTGTTCTGTATATTTTGTTATAGTGGCGTCATAGCTATAAACTGGGCATGGCTACGGATAAATCTATCTTTCCTCAATCCCAAATCTGCATTTGCAATTCACACAAAATCACTAATAAGCAGAGGTCTAGATACTTTTTTTTGGCTATTATGGGCAATACTAATATCTACCATGCTCTACACCGGCATCAAATATTAAAATATTTAATGTCCGAAGCCAGCTGAAGCTTCAAGTATCATATTCGTAAATTTTGAATATTTGCTGTTGGTACCTGGCTCTGCAAAATTTCCAGCATATTGGCTATATCGCTCTTTAGTCTTCTGAAGGTTTTCACCACCTACGTGTTTTAACCCTTCAAGCCCTATGGCTACATGTGTTTTCGTAATTTTTGTTCTATTGTTCTTATCTACAAAACCCGATAATACAAGATTATGATGTAATTGTCTGACGTCAACCTCCTCAACCCTCTCATCTGCAATGACATATTCTGAACCACTAACAGTAAGACTACACTCTGCTCCTACAAATAAACCACCTCTATAATTACGAACAGCTTTTAGGCGTGCAAGTCCAGTCAGTGCAATAATCCACTCAAGATTATCGAAAAGTTTTGTCTCAGCAAGCAGTGTATCAGTAACCTCTGATTTGGGTGTATAATATGAAACTACCGTACCAAAGTCCAACGGTTTTTCAGCTAAACCGTCCAAATGACCACCCGACAACAGCAAATATTCAAGTGCATCATTATATCCAACATCACGGAATATTTCCTGAGCATTTTTCAAAACTCCAACAATAACCTCAGCTGAATTTGTAGGACCATCGATCACTATCTCAGATGACTGATACTTACGGCCATCCTTGCCTCTCACGAGCATTGTTGCCGAACCGCCCTCCGATAAATCATGCCCATTAATACCAAACAAGTTAGCGCCATCATACCTATCGCCAAAACGCTTGTGGGGTTGGAGTAACAAGCCTGGCTCAAAACCATCTCTTGCAACCTCGATATTTCTTGTTGAATTTTCAATTTTACTATCCAGTGCAAGGTCGGCAATAATTTGGCATAAACGGTCCTTTTCCCAATCGGGAAATAGTGGCATTTCACCTGAAAACAAAACCTTCATATATACTATTATACAATATTATTTTTATATTGTATATATTATTATATTTAAAACGTTGCAAATATAGCCTTATTGTGCTACAATTCTCAAGTTAGTAATGAACCCGTGGCGTTTTAGGTTAAAAGTTTCGCTTCAACGTTCGTTGTTAGCCCAACTATTAATCAAACTCTGGCTATGCCAGATAAAACCTACGAAAGGGTTCATTTTTTTATGGGATATTACCAAGCCGCCGGGCGAAAACCGCGCAACAATTTTAATCGTCAAAACAACAATAGGCGCAAAGGACCTAGCAAACAATATATTCATCCGTCCAAGTTTGTCAAAGCTGCCAAACCAGTAGCTATGACTGAATATAATCCAAAATATTTGTTTGCCGATTTTGATTTGCACGAGTTACTAAAAGGCAACCTTGCTGTGTTGGGTTATAACAAACCAACCGCTATCCAGGACCAAGCAATAATACCTGGGCTAGTTGGCAATGATATTGTTGGTATTGCCAACACAGGTACAGGCAAAACTGCCGCTTTTGGCCTACCTATATTACATAAACTTATTAGCGAAAGGGGTAGTCGAGCACTTATTATGGCGCCAACACGTGAACTCGCACTGCAAATAGAAAAAGAACTAAAAAGCCTAGCTAAAGGTAGTGGTCTATTAGGCGCTATGCTTATAGGCGGTACACCGATGCGACCACAACTACAAGACCTAGATCGTCACCCAGAAATCATCATTGGTACACCAGGGCGTATCAAAGACCATGCCGAACGTGGCAGTCTAGATCTTAGTCAGGTAAATATTATTGCACTTGACGAAGTTGATCGTATGCTAGATATGGGCTTTGTCAATGATATGCGTGACATACTACGGCAGACCAGTGTCGGTAGACAATCATATTTCTTTTCAGCTACACTAGACAGGACTGTTGGCCAACTGATAAACGAATTTTCCAAAGACCCACTGCAAATACATGTAAAAACCAGCGACACCTGTGATAATGTCGAGCAAGACATAGTGCCATATACCCGCAGCGACAACAAACTAGATATACTACATGATCTTCTTATAAAAGATCGTTCTACCAAGGCGATAATATTTGATGAAACTCAACGTAGTGTTGAAAGGTTGCAACAAGACCTAGTGAGCAGGGGTTTCAAAGCCGACGCTATCCATGGCGCCAAAAGCCAAGGCCAACGACAGCGAGCTTTGCGCCAGTTTACCAATAACCAAATAAGTATATTGGTTGCCACCGATGTCGCCGCTAGGGGTATTGATGTATCTGATATAACACATGTTATCAACTACTCAACACCACAAACTTACGAAGATTATATACATCGTATTGGTCGAACAGGCCGAGCAGGCAAAACAGGCCTTGCCTTTACCTTTGTCGAAGCCCGATAGCTCTCATTTACACAATAAACACAGTCCGGCAACTGTGTTTATTATTTATTCCTAATAGCTAAAACTACGAGTGGTGCGGGCTATTTCGGCCTCTTCGTTAGTAGGAACAACTAGTATCTGATTTACCCTTGTTCTAACACTAACTATATTTGGTACAAGCGGCTGTATGCATTTGTTATTGCGTTTTTTATCAATACTTATGCCAAAATAATCCAGCTTATCAGCTATCAGATTCCTAATAAATGGCGATCTGCAACCGACAGTTCCGGTGAAAACTAGCGCATCTAAGCCATCCAAAATAGCGACCATCTGGCCGATAGCTTTTTTTACCGAATAGGCATAAGTGTCAAGCGCCAGCCCGGCTAGAGGATCCGATTTCTCATATTGTTCTATAAGGTATCGAATGTCATCACTTTGTTTACTAAGCCCGATCAAACCACTTTGCTTGTTCAAATACAGCTCTAGCCCGGCATCGTCTAACCCCAAATGGTTTTTTATAGTTAGGGCGGCTCCAATATCCATAGTTCCAGCCCTGGTCGCCATAACTAAGCCCTCGGTAGGTGAATAGCCCATTGTGTTGTCTAGGCTTTTGCCATTTTGTACTGCCGTCACACTGGCGCCACTACCCAAATGGCAAACAACCATTTTACTAGGTAAATCAAAACTTAGATTGGTCACCACCGATGATACAGATAGCCCATGGTATCCAAAACGTTTTAGGCCAAGTTCGTTTGCTATATCAATATCAATGCCATAGTTCCAAGCATAGCTTGGCTTTGTAGAATGAAAGGCGCTATCACTAACACCAATAACTTCAACATCGCCAAAAACTCGTTTTATACTGACAAGCTCATCTAGCGAGGCTCTAATATGGAGTGGGGCCGATAATTCAAGTTGCTCCAAAATACTAACAGCATTATCATCTAAAACCCTGGTAGTTAGAAAATATTCGCTAGGGGCAACTATACGAAGACCTATTTTTGATATTATTTCAGTATCAGTTACCAGCTTTAACTCGCGTAGTATTGGATCAACATATTCAATACTCTGACTAATATCAGTAAAATCACATATACGTGTTTCCGTTTTTTTGGTTGAATATATATGACATTTTATCTGAAACTTTTCGTACTCAAAATGTAGCCGCAAACGCTCTCGCTTGTCTTTGTATAATGCGTATTTACGACTAGAGCTACCCGGGTTGGCAACTAGTATTAACGAGTCCACTGCCATTCGTCTATCTCGGGTATATCCAAACCATTATGTTTGATATATGCAGTGTTTTCAGCAATTTTGTCTTTGTATTTCTGGACCAAGCCATTGGCTTCGTCATGGTTCATAAGTCCAAATTCGGCTAATCTGCCATAAGCATCTATTAGCAGATCATATCGGCTTGTTTTGTTCCTAACATGCATATCAAACGGAGTAGTCGTAGAGCCATTTTCTGTGTAGCCATGTACCGAAAAACGATTGTGGCCATTACCACCACCAAGATATTCAAACAATATTGACTTTAATGTTTCAGGATAACCATGGAAGTTAAATATTGCAGGCTTATCCTCTGTAAATAGTTGTTCAAACTGAGGGCGGGTTACACATGTTCCTGCACCACCCAAACCACAAGAGGTTAGTGATAATATATTTACAAATCGCGCTCTTATGTCTGGGCGGTCATTTTTTAGCAAATCAATTGCTGCTAAGGCTTCTTTGGTCATGTAGTCACCAGCTGCTGCAAATACTACATGTGGATCATCTTCACTTGCAAAATCCCATATATTTACACCTAAACCAACGTCTTGACGAGCTTGATTGGGAGTTCGCCAACGAGGCTCAAGTGTTTTGGCTGCATTGACAACATTTATCATATTTGGAGTAGATAACATTTGTTCTAATACCGCAATGGTAATATTGCCGTCGGCAGGGAAATAAACATTCACCAGGCCATCATGTCGACGTAAGACATCATCAATGAAGCCAGGGTTTTGGTGAGAAAACCCATTGTGATCTTGACGCCAGCCACTAGAGGTTAACATATAGTTAAACGATGGCACATCACCGCGCCATGGTGTTTCACGGGCATGCGTCAAAAACTTGGCATACTGATCCATCATACTAACAACTACCTGTATAAATGCCTCATAGCTGGCAAATATCGCATGTCTACCAGTCAATACATAGCCTTGAGTTAGGCCTTGCAGATTGTGCTCACTAAGCATTTCCATGACACGACCATCAGGTGCCATGTCCTTATCCCATGGTTGGATTGGCCATACCCAGGCTCTTTTTGCTTCTTTGAAAATATCATCTATTTTATTTGAATATGTT
>CAYQBK010000010.1:0-3103 GCA_964415715.1 uncultured Candidatus Saccharibacteria bacterium | reverse complement strand
AGAAGTTTTATCTGCTTCGACATCGACAATAAAGTGTTTCAGGATTTTTCCAACTTTATATCCACTAATTTTTCCGTATTGTATCTGTAATTTCATGCCTATATCTAGTTTACGCTAGATTTTTGCTGGGCAAGAGCCATAGCAAATAGCAAATACAGTACCGCAATGGCCGTGATATAGCATTTCAAGATTATTTATTGTCTTTTATTGACAATGCAAGATTGGGTGTTGATATTATATAAAAAAGTTGTATAATATATTGCATGGATAGTGGAGTTGCCAGAATACTGCGGTGGGTATTGGTTATTTTTGGTGTACTTTTGATATTGGCGATTATTATATTGATATTCACCAAACCATCTACCAAAAATACTAATACTGGGTCGACAAGTACCACAGGCCAAGCTGATGCTCCATTGAATATAAATGACTATAAAACTACGGGTACTATGAGATATGTCCAAGTAGGTAATGTTACAGCCCCTGAGAATCACTACATGGTTGTAATAAATATAAACAATACAAGTAGGACTGTCGAAGTATACAACGGCTATGCAACACCGCCTACTAGCACAAAAAGCTATACCAACAACCAGGCTTCTTATGATGCATTTATCGGAGCGTTGCAGGGCGCTGGCTTTACAAATACCAAAACAGCTGATAAGGGTGTGGCATTCAATACTTTTTGCACAATGGGTATTCGGTATAATTATCAAATAGTAACAGGTGAACAAATGCCACTAAATACTTGGAATTCGTCGTGCAACGCCAAATCTGGAACTTTTGCTGGTTCAACAGGGCAGGCTCAACAATTATTTATAAACCAAATTCCAGATTATAATACTGTGACTAGCAATGTGCGACTGTAAAATATAGAAGTTTTCTGTCAAAATAGGTGAATGATATTAAAGTTCAAAAAACTATCGCCAAACGCTATGATACCTAAATATCAAACCGAACATAGCGCAGCTATGGATATATCTGCCTTGTTGGACGAACCTTTGGCAATAAAACCCTCTGAGTGGGCCGTAGTGCCTACTGGCATAAGTTTTGAGACCGAGATTGGCTACGAGGTGCAAATACGTGCCAGGAGTGGTCTGGCGGCTAAAAATGGCATAGGACTAGTAAATGGCGTTGGTACGATAGATGCGGATTTTCGCGGTGAATTAAAAATAATATTGATAAACTATGGCAAGTCAGATTTTATTGTAGAAAATGGCGACAGAATTGCCCAAATGCTTGTAGCGAAAGTAGAGCCGGTTATTATAAAGGTAGTGGATGAACTATCAGAAACCGAGCGAGGTGGTGGTAGCTTTGGTAGCACGGGAGTGTAGTAGAGTTTTATGAAAAAGGCGATAGTTTTTGATTTTTTTGGAGTAATCGGTAAAAGCGTATATCAGGTATTATTTGAAAAAATTGGTAGCATACAACCAGCCAACGATGCAAAAATACACGATTTGCACAAAGCTTTAGACAATGGATTTTTGAGTCAAGATGAGTTTTTGTCACAATATGCAGAGCTAGCCGGTGTGTCAAAAAGCGAATTTGAAGATATATTTCATGATAGTACATCAAGATTTGCCGTTTCAAACGAGCTAATCGAATATATAAATAGTCTAAAAGCAAAGTGTATTAAGATTGGGTTACTGAGTAATGTAAATAAAGAAGCTTACGAAGAGTTTATAGTGCCAATATTGTCACGTATAAATTTTGATAACATAGTGTTATCGTTTGAGGTTAAACTAGCAAAGCCAAGCGTTGAAATATATGAATTGACTGCAGATAGACTAGGCGTTGATATATCTGACTGTGTCATGGTTGATGACAATGTAGAAAATTGCGAAGGTGCAAGATCGGCAGGTATGGATGCAATTTGCTATAAAAGCACTACACAGTTTAAAAAAGATTTAAAAATCTATATCTAGTATTGCAATATTTATAAATAGTTATATTATACGTAAATAGTTTATGAGTGAAAATTCTGATTGGTTATTGGAAGATAGGGGCCATACAACATACCCTACGAGGCTATATCGTTTAGCTAGTGGACTAAATATTGAAGTTCCCAATAGTCCTGAATCTAGAAATGGCTATAGGCCGGTTGCGTTGTATTTACCTGGCTGGACTGAAACTGAACTTGTGTCATCACGTCATTCTACTGCCATCAGGGGTATGGACTCGGCCAGTTTAATCCATCCTCGAGAGGGTACTATAAACGATTTTAAAAATTTTTTGGTTTCTGTTCCGGATATAGTTAGATATTATAATTTGATTTCTGGTGCTATATGGGATCCAGATGTATCAGCAGAAGATGCAGCACATGCAATAATCAGTGACTACACCCAGGGCGACAATAAACTAAATAAAAAATTTATCGGACACGCTTTAAACGCTGGTGAGAGACGCAAAGAAAATGTTCAAAGAGCAATAAGTTTTTTAGCGCTCGAAGGTTATGACGTTCATATCTGGGGCCATTCACTGGGTGGTATTGATGCGTCTATGGCTACGTATGATTTTTTATCTAGTCATCATCATGATACAAATGGGCTTGAGAATGAATACGTAAAATTACTAGGTTTATTAGGATCTGGCGGGTTGTTAATTGACGACTCATTGACATCGATAATACCTAGGATAGCCAAAACCGTTGGAAATGAAAGACGTGAGATAATCTCTAGTCCAAGAAAAATGGCCAAAATGGTTTTTAGAAGTGTATTATTTATTGCCGAGAATCCTGCATTGACTTTTCAAGAAGGGCACTATGCTGCTTCTGGAAGGTTGTCTGGGATATTACGCAAGATGGCAGTTGAGTATAAGTTACCTATGATTAACGTAGTTGCGGGTAACGATACAATGTTTCCTGCAACTAAGGTTATAAATGACACGAGGGACACGATATTTGCCGCCAAGGTTTATATTGACGAAGCTGGTCATAACTTTACTGAGCACCAAAGTGGAGTAGTGGGCGATATTGCTAATAACGCAGCGCGTGAAATGAAGAATAGTAGCTCTAGTCGTCTTGATCTTGATCTACAGAATGGGATAGCAAAAGCAAATAAGTGATTAGCCGATTTTGATGATGAGTTTTTTGGTTAGTTGGCAA
>CAYQBK010000009.1:0-5369 GCA_964415715.1 uncultured Candidatus Saccharibacteria bacterium | reverse complement strand
TGAGCGGATTTTTATATATATAAACCTTATGATCAGCCGACGATGAGCTAGCGTACATCCAAGCACCATCAAATTTGGCGATATCTAGCTGATAATTTAACGATAAATCTCTGGCGACTGGCTTCAGGTTATAACTATTGGCACCGTCAAGAACTATAACCCTTGCCATGTTTTCGCTGGCGCCATCGTAGCTAATATACATGAACTTATCACTCCCATAGGATTTATAAAACACTACTTTGGTGGCAATATTTGAAATGTTTTCAGGACTATTCAAATCGCGGGATGTTAATATTTGAGTTGATTTATCAAGAACAAAATATTTGTCCCACTTTTTATCTTTGAGCTTAACTGACTGATCCTTGTTCAGGCTGAGTTTTTTTGTAATATTTACCGAGCTGTCTGGTTTATCTCTATCAACTACTGCATAGTTCATTGTTCCGTCAGTAAAAGTCTGTAATATCAACAAATGCTTATTGTCATCTGACCATTCGATAGGCTTTATCTCGGACAAAGTCCTAGCAGACTCTGAATAAATATCTGGAGCAAACTTGCTCACTAGCGGTGCAGTTGTTGGTTTTGAGGTATCAAAAACCGCAAAATCATTGGTGTTGATATTTTGTTGATATATGAGCCATCGTCGATCAGGCGATTGGCTTGACCAAATGGGCGGTAGGTTCATGTTTTGGATTATTGACGTTTGTATGGTGTTTGGTATGAGCTTTGGGTATGTGAAATACCGGACGGAACCACCATCCAATATAAAACTCTTTGTCCAGTCACGATATCCGTCACTTGTGATTTTCATACTATAAACATCTGCCGGTAAAACTAGACGAGCGTTAGTTTCGTCTTTTTTCTGTCCATTTAGCCACACTATGCCAGAAACAGGTTTAGAGTCAACAAACACTAAGCCATTTTGGACAACACCCTGTTTCTTTCGAAAATTATAGCCTTGTACCAAAAGAATCATAGCAAAAGTACCAAGTGTAATCGCAAAGATTGTCAAGAAATACATAATAAACAGTTTTATTGTTCGCCTTCGCTTTTGTTCTGGGTCAAGAAATTCCATAATGTTATGTGTATCCAACCTATTTTGTCACGTTTTAGATTATTATTCTACTATTTTATATAGTTTTGCACAGCTTTAAAAACAAAAAAGTTGCATAATATCGTAAAGAAAAGCATAATAAGTACATCAAGAGTTAAACATAACTATACAAATAGGTTGGTGAAAAGTTGAAAAACATAATCGAAATAAATGGACGAAAATACGATGCTCAAACGGGCAAATTAATATCATCTGATAAAACTACAAGTACAGCTCAGCCCAACACTCCGCCAAAACTAAATAATTTACCCAAAAATATTGACGGTATTAGCAAAAAACCAGCTAGCGTACAAAACCCTAACCCAAAACGGATATATAGTAAAATAACTACCGTTGACAGACCTCAACCAAACACAAAACGAATAGATGGTATGCATAAAGCTGCAGCTACAAAAACATCTCATAAAATACAAAAGTCGGTTACATTGTCACGTTCAGCTGTAAAAAAACCAGCAAAAACCGCTCCGTATATTCACGCAAAGAGTATCCCACAATCATCTCCACAAAAAAGAACCGAAAATCAATCATTGTTAAACTCTCAGGCTAAAAAAGTTCCAGAAGCGAGAATACATCGTGCTATGTTTCAGGCAAAAAGTAAATTTGTATCCAAATTCCCAAAAAACACTTCTGTTAAGCCACAGCTTCACCCAAATCTAACAGTTCAAAAAGCGCCCCTTGTTCAAGAAAAAGAACCCGGTATCAACAAAACAAACTTATTTGAAACAAACATCAGTTTAAATAATAAAGCTCAAAAAACATTGCCGATAAAGCATGAACATATTCATCGCAAACGACACAATTCATCTAGATTTAGTAAAAAGGTACTTGGTTTTAGCACTGTAGCGGCTGCTATTTTACTAGTTAGTGGTTTTTTCGTTTTTCAGACTGTCCCCGAAGTCGCTATATGGGCGGCAGCTAGCAAATCGCATGTAGCTATTAAGACACCAGGAACGACACTAGCTGGTTTTGCGTTTAAAGCTCCAGTACAGGCTGACAAGACCCAATCAACCATTACGTACAAATCTAAACACGACGATAGTGTCTATACTATCACCCAAAAGCCAACCGATTGGTCAAGCGAAAGTCTAATGAGTAACTATTTGATAAAATCAAAGCTTGCTTACCAAACATACTACAGCAAGGGGATGACAGTGTTTGTCTACAACAATAGTAGTGCAACCTGGGTTGATAAAGGTATCTGGTTTACCCTAGAGGCAAAGAACGGTACGCTTTCAAGTGAGCAAATTCTAGCAATCGCCTCAAGTCTCTAATCTGTTTTTATGGTATATTAGTACTATGTCAAAAGTAGTTACACGATTTGCCCCAAGTCCAACGGGCTATATTCACGTCGGTAGTATTCGTACAGCACTTTTCGCCTGGTTGCTGGCTAGACAAAACAATGGCCAGTTTATTCTACGACTAGAAGACACTGATCAATCACGTGAAGTCAAAGGAGCAGATGAACATATTATAAAATCTATCAAGATTCTTGGCTTAAATTATGACCAAGGCCCAGATATTGGCGGACCACACTCGCCATATAGACAAAGTGAACGTTTAGATATCTATAAAAATTGGGCAGACAGGCTGATTGAAGCAGGTAGGGCCTATGCTGACCCTTATAGCAAAGAGGAAATTGATAGCTTTAGGCAACAAGCCATAAAAAACAAGCAAGCTTTTTTGTATCGAAACCATCGACCAAAAAATCCACCAAAGTGGGATGGTACAACAGCTCTACGGTTTAAAAGTGATCCCAAAAAATATACTCGAAACGATGCCGTGATGGGACCACTAACAACCGGACCGGAAGTCATAGATGATTTTATTTTGATAAAAAGTGATGGTTTTCCAACCTATAATTTTTGCCATATTGTCGACGATGCTGAAATGGGTATAACACATATAATAAGAGGCCAGGAATTTTTATCTAGTATGCCAAATTATTTGAACCTATATGAAGCACTGGGTATTGAACCCCCAATAATAGCATCTGTCCCACACATAATGAACGAAAATGGTAATAAAAAACTTGGCAAACGAGATGGAGCAAAAGATGTGCTTGAGTATATCCGGGATGGTTATTTGGTTGAGGCTATGGTTAACTTCATCGCTACACTTGGCTGGAATGATGGAACAGAACAGGAAATATATTCGATAGCCGAGCTAATTGAAAAATTTAGTCTTGAAAAAGTTCAAAAATCTGGTGCGAGATTTGACGAAAAACGTTTACTCTGGACAAATGGTCAATGGATACGGAGTTTGGATGTTGAAGATTTATACAAACGTTGTGTAGATTTTTGGCCCAAGTCAGCTGATAATTATGACAAAGATTATAAAATACGAGTATTGAAACTAGCCCAAGAACGAATGAAAACTTTAGTCGACCTACCTATGCTCACAAACTTTTTCTTTGACAAACCTACTGTCAACACCACCCTAGTATCAAACAACAAACAACTCAAAAAACTAAACAATGCAGAAATTGCTAACCTAATAAACCAGACAATCAGCAAACTTCAGATTGCTGATTTTACAGAAGAATCGATCACCAATGCATTAAATGATTTACTAGTCGAAACTGGGCAAAAACCCGGCACATTATTTAGTCTGATTCGTATCTTTACTACATGGACAGAGTTTAGCCCGGGGCTTGCTGAGTCTTTGGTGTTGTTGGGAAAAACCAAAACAATAAACAGACTCCAACATTCATTATCATATTTCAAATAGCTATAGCAGCCATAATACAAAAACTGTCTTTTCTGAGCTGATAAATTGATGAGATAAAAATATGTTTTTAGTCTTAAAATCGCTCATCTAAATGCAGTTTTTGTATTGGAGTTGATATAGTTGTTTTTGCCTATTACTGTGCTTATGGTAAAATATTGGATGTAGAGTTTCAAATATAAATATGGATGATTTTAAGAGACCAAATAAAAAAATTAGGCTAGAACCAACTGATAGCTTTAAAAAACCTGCATTTGATCCAGCACATCCAGACATCAAATCAATCACCGAACAGTCCAAGACAAATAAAAATATCAAATCGGTAGACGATATTGACAAAATAGATCTGTCTATTGATGCTAGACCAAATAAGGCTAGCAAACAAAAAAATAAAAAACTATTGGTAATATTTGGTGTTATCCTACTATTGCTCGCTGGCAGTGTATTGGTGTACCTAATATTTATCAAAAAAAATAAACAACCGACAACTACTAGTCAAAATACTCAGGTAGTTATAGAAAAACCAAAGCCCAAACCTATAATGTCACCACTGACAGGTCGAACAGTCCAAGATGTTTCCCTAACAAAAAGGCCCGTTACTGCAGTTATGATTGAGAACAGCCCCGATGCTCGACCGCAAAGTGGTCTAACGGATGCAGACATGGTTTATGAAGCTGTCGCCGAAGGTGGAATAACAAGATTTATGGCACTTTATCAAGAATCACAACCTCAGTATATTGGTCCAGTTAGAAGTGTTAGGCCGTATTATTTAGATTATGCCTTGCCGCTTGAAGCTAGTCTTGCCCATGTTGGTGGCAGCCCTGAAGCATTGCAGGATATTAAAACACTGGGCGTTCGTGATTTGGATCAATTTTTTAATGATGCCGCTTACTGGCGGATAACCGAACGTTTCGCTCCACACAATATGTACACAAGCTTTGAAAGACTAGATAAACTCAACCAAAGCAAAAACTACACAAGCAGTAATTTTGTAGGTCTTGAACGTAAATCAAACACAGCTCAAACTCCTACCGCCAACAGCATAGATCTATCTATTTCGGGACCGCTATATAGCCCTCATTTTGACTATGTGGCTTCAACCAATAGCTACAATCGATCTCAGGCTGGCAAGCCACATATTGATCTAAAATCTGGTAAACAAATATCACCAAATTCGCTGATCGTTCTAGTTGTCAATAATGGCATCGGTACCGACGGATATCACAATAGTTATAACACTAGTGGGACTGGAAAAGTCTATGTATTTCAAGATGGCATTGTTTCGCAGGGGACATGGACAAAAAATGATCGAAAAAGTCCACTTGTGCTCAATGATTCAAATAATTTACCGATGAAAATAAATTCAGGACAAACCTGGGTGTCGTTAGTTGGTGCTAGTACGGACATAGGATACAAACCATAGGCCATGATTCCATTTTTATACCCATTGAAAGAAAGTATATGGCTAAAAATATCATTTTTGACGTTCTTTTCTAGTGTATCAGCGGTCGGACTATGGATATTTACCAACCAA
>CAYQBK010000008.1:0-5061 GCA_964415715.1 uncultured Candidatus Saccharibacteria bacterium | reverse complement strand
GTTATTGAAACATCCATGAATGCCTCTAGTCGACTAGTGTCACAAGCAGAGGAGGTAACTACCGCATCACTATTTATAGATTTTGGTTCAGTATCAGCTGATTTGACAATTTTTGATAAACAACCAATAGTCACTGGTACTGTTGCGGGTGGTGGCAATACATTTACTGATATCATCGCCAAAAAACTTGATGTCACAGAAAGTGTAGCCATGACTATAAAAAGTAAGTATGGTTTAGGTGTTAGCAAAAAACAATCTGAAATAACTGATGCGCTTAAACCACAACTTGGCGCCCTAATACGAGAAATCCGCAAAATGCTTCGCTATTACGAGGACAAAACGGTTGGCAAAAGTGCAATTGGCCAAATCATAACTTTGGGTGGAGGGGCGAACATGCCAGGGCTCAATGACTATCTTACGTCTGAGCTACGTATGCCGACTAGAATGTGCCATCCGTGGACACATATTGGTTTTGGCAAACTACAGCCAACCAGTGACGTTGAAAAAACAATGTACGTAACGGTAGCTGGCTTGGCATTGGTAGATCCAAAGGAAATTTGGAAATGATTAATTTATTACCAAACAACTATAAAGAACAGATAGTATATGGTCGAAAAAATTTAGTTTTGACACATTGGATTATTGCAATGTTTATGGCAATGGCGGCCATACTAGCAGTGTCGTTTGCTGGGACAATTTTACTTTATAAAACTACCGATAATCAAAAAAAAGCCGTTGAATCAGCTAAACAACAGCTAACCGCCAAAAAACTTGATCAAAATTATAAAAACTTTAATAATCTCGTAACTGACTTTAATACAGTCGTATCAATTGCTACTCAACAAATACGATACTCAAATATCATCAACTCTATTACACCGCTATTGCCAGAGGGGACCACACTGAACGGCATCGAACTACAACAGGGTGTAAATGCTGTTGAAATTAAACTCAATGGCCAATCTAAAGAATCATTAACACAGGCTTTGGTCAATATAGCCGATAAGAAAAATAATGTCTTCGAGAAAGCCGATTTCAATAATATTAATTGCAAAGTCGTTGCAACAACAGGTGGTGATAGTAGTACGGAAGAGCCGCCATGTAAAGTCAGCATCAAAGGACTACTAGCAAAAAATAAAGATTTCTATTTTATAACACCCGAGGATACAAAAAAATAATGAATGCTAAAAAATTATACTACGCTCTAATAAGTCTTACGGTGATGATTATTATTGCCACTGCTGGTGTTTTATACGTTGCTGATTCCTTCCTAAAAAAGAACTCGGAAAAATTAACAGAGAACAAAAAAGAAGAAAAACAAGTTAAACTAGACGAACGAGGGTACTAAAAGGAACCCAATGATTTAAAAAAATTTAATCAATTGGGACTAAGAGAGGTTGTAAACGAAGCACTCCCCAAAGAAAAAGACCAAGCAAGAGCCATAAAAGAAATCTTTCAGATGGCAGAAAGTTCAAACATAAATATTGACAAAATCCAATTTGCAGATTCTACACTTGGTGAGAAACCAAAAAATGCCACCCCATCAACTACTAGTGGCGGAAATAATCAACCCGCTAGTTCTTCAATCACCCAAGCTAAACCAATAGCCGGAATAAGTGGTGTACAGGGCATAGAAATGTCTGTAGGTATTTCAAGTATTAATGATAAAATACCAATAGATTATAATAGATTCATAGATTTTGTAAATAAAATTACCAATAGTCGTAGAACAATGCAAATTACCAAACTTTCAATACAACCGGGCTTAAAAAAAGCCGAAATAACTATTAATATATTCGTAAAGTCATGACACTAAACACTGAATTACTGACAAAATATACACAACCACTTAGAACGTTTATCAGAAGATACGGGCCATATATATATTTGGCGCTAATCGCAACGGTCATTAGTTTTCTAATGTTACGTATCAGCTCACTAAATGGCTATGAGGTTAATGACACCGATATCAGTAGTGATGTTAAACCGATTAGTATAAATGACAAGCAAGCTTATATTATATTACATCTTGATAGTTGGCCAGTTGACACACAACCCAATTCCAACACAGGGCGAGTTAGCCCATTCTAAATATTCACCCTGTCATCATAATGACTTGGTCGTAAACTGTTTCTATACGAGCCCGCTTGGCCGGTTGCAATCAGAAAGTCATCTTTGGCGTCTAATATAATCTTAGCTACGCCATTTGGATTTGGGCAGAAATTAAATATAAAATTAGCCTGCTCCCCTGCCGTTTCTATTTTGACACAGCCAAAATTAAAAGTGTTGGCAAAAAATCCACGTTGTTGGCTGCTAACATCTTCAACATTTGCTAGTGATATTTGTGATATTTTACGATCAAATAAACCCTGTTGAAGTATCTGTATGACGTTTCTGTCTGTAACTGTAAGCTTTGATTGATTATATACATTGGTTGCAACTGCCACTATGGCAATCACTATGATAGCTATGATAACCGCAAAAAGAGCTAGCATGCTATATGCAGTAGTACTACTTGAGAAAACAGATGGCATCAGTATTGCCATAAATGCCAAACCAGCTGTAAAACACAATAATACTGCAGAATATATAATAACTATGCCAACTGGATGTTGTTTTACTGTACACAAAATTCGCTCAGTAGAGTCAACATTTGCTACCGATTTAAAATACCTATGAGTACCAAGCTTATCCCCTAATCCCAAATATCCTGCCATACCCTGATTATAACAATGAGGGTTGGTCATTAACACTAGGATTATTTTTACCCAAATGTTTATAGGCTTTTATAGTAGCCTTTCTACCTCTAGGGGTTCGCTCCAACATGCCAATCTGTAGCAAATATGGCTCATAAAAATCTTCGATGGTTGATCGTTCATCAGACAGTAACGCCGCAAGCGTCTCAACACCAACCGGGCCACCGCCATGATTATCTATTATCGACTCCAGGAGCAACCTATCTCCACCATCTAAACCCAATTCATCAACTTCTAACATATCCAGCGCTTTTATAGCATGGTTTTCATCAATAATTCCATCACCATTAACATCGGCATAGTCACGAACTCTTTTTAGTAGCCTATTTGCTATCCGTGGTGTCAGGCGTGCTCTAGTTGAAATAATATTAGCCGATTTATCATCTATAGAGACACCCAAGATGTTAGCCGATCTACTGATGATTAAAGCGATTTCTGCTGGTTTATAAAATTCAAGCCTATGAACCATACCAAATCGATCACGAAGTGGGGCCGCTAGTGATCCCGTACGAGTTGTAGCCCCTATTATGGTAAATTTGGGTAAATCTAACCGTAAACTACGAGCACTGGGTCCTTTACCCAACATAATATCAAGCTTAAAATCCTCCATTGCACTGTATAAGACCTCTTCGACCGATCTATTTAATCTGTGTATTTCATCGATAAACAAAATATCACCGTCCTGTAGGTTGGTTAATAGGCTAGCCAAATCACCAGACCGCTCTATCGCTGGACCACTAGTTATGCGTATCTGAGCCCCCATTTCGTTGGCGATAACACTAGCCATAGTAGTTTTTCCAAGCCCAGGTGGACCATACAACAAAACATGATCTATCGGTTCACCACGTTTTTTAGCAGCCAATATTGCTAGTTCTAGGTTCTTTTTAAGATTTTCCTGGCCGATATATTCACTAAAAGCCTTTGGCCGTAGCGAGTTTTCGTTATTCTCCTCCGCTTCGTCTTGTGGGCCAGGGTTCAATATACGATCTATCACCTCCTAACCCCCTTTAAGGCCTGTCTAATACGCTCTTCAACACTTAGACTATCATCTATACCTCTAAGTGATTCAGTCGCATCCTGCGAGCTATAGCCAAGCGCTATAAGCGCATTAAATGCCTCGTCTGTAGAATTTATATTTGCGTCTAGCAAAAACGAGGTAGCATCATCACTAGCCGACAGGCCAACTTTATCTTTCAAATCAACAACTATTCTTTCGGCTACTTTTTTACCGACACCACTAGCCGATTGTAGTATTTTTACCTGGCCAGTAGCTATAGCAGCTCTAACCTCTTGGCTATTGCCAATATTTAATATTGACAGTGCCATTTTTGGGCCAACACCATTTACACTTAGCAGTTGTTCAAACAACTGTTTATCCTGCTTGTTTAAAAAGCCAAACAGATCATGTGACTGTTCACGTATATGTTCATATATAAACAATTTAGCACTATCACCACTATTTAACTTTGCCTGGTCATTATAAGATGCAAACACTTCATAGCCAACACCATTAACATCTAGAACGATACTATTTACGGTTTTTTCATCAATTTTTCCGGTTAGTATAGCAATCATACATACTAGTATAACAGCCCGGCCTACATGTTATAGCTTGTTGCGTGTGTTAATGCGGCCGCCAAAGCATCAGCACAGTCATCGGGCTGAGGTTTTTGGCTAAGTTTTAGCATTATTTTAACCATTTCTTGTATTTGATTTTTATCAGCCTGGCCGTAACCAGTTAACGCCTGCTTTATTTGTAATGGTGTATATTCTACAATAGCCACACCAGCCTGAACACCAGCCAATAATATCACACCACGCGCATGACTCACCGACATAGCAGTTGTCACGTTTCTAGCAAAAAACAGCTTTTCGACAACCATAATATTTGGTTTATTAAGCTTTATTACATCTGTTATACTTTCAAATATAGTTTGTAAACGAAGTTCTAAGTCTTGGTGAGCTGGGGTGCGTACAACACCGGCATCAAGCATAGTATGTCTGTTGCCATTTGTTTCGATAACACCAAATCCAACAATAGCCGTTCCCGGATCAACCCCCAATATTCTCATCTTAAATTTCTAAATCTTCGGCTATTTCAAAGTTTGTATGAGTCAAAACTACATCATCTAGTTCGTCGAGTGCATCCATTAGGTTCATGACTTTTCGAGCTGTTTCAGCATTGGTTATTTCAATAGTATTGTTTGGAACATAAGTCAATTCGGCTTCACTTATCGTTAAGCCAGCGGATTTGATTGCATCACGTACCCTAGCAAGCTCTTTGGCTTCGGTATATACCTGTATT
>CAYQBK010000007.1:0-5667 GCA_964415715.1 uncultured Candidatus Saccharibacteria bacterium | reverse complement strand
TCAACAAAACAAGCGCGGTTGACTCAGTTTGACTATGTTTTTGCTGGCCTACTAGGGTTTGCTATTGTCTCACTAGGAATATTTGGCCCAGTAAATGTTTTTCCAGAGCTAAAAAAACAAGGCATATTGAAGCGGTTACACACCACACCGTTAAAAGTTTCACAATATTTTACATCAAACGTTCTTTCGCAATCGGTGATTGGCCTGATCGCTATTGGCTTGATGTTTGGCGTGTCTGTAGTGGTATTTAACCTAACTATGCGTGGTAGCTTTTTGGTATTCATACCATTCATACTACTCAGTATTTTTACAATATATGGCATAGGCCTGGCGATAGGTGGGTGGGCCAAAAACGAACGCCAAGCTGCCCCGCTGGCCAACCTGGTAACATTTCCTATGCTATTTCTGTCTGGTACATTTTTTGCCCGATATTTGATGCCAGAATGGCTACAGAGCATATCTGCATATTTGCCCCTAACACCTGTTATCGATGGAATACGGCTTATTGTGACTGAAGGTAAGGGTTATATGGATATCTTGCCTCAAATAGGGCTACTCGGTATTTGGGCAATAGTAATATATTTCATTGCCTTCAGAATATTCCGCTGGGAATAGAAAAATACAAATATATTATATAAACTAAACATGTTTTTAATTATCGTAGAGCCGGATCGCTCACCAAATTTTAGTAGTCAGATCGAGAGACAACATCCATTTTTGCAAAATAGTTAACGTAAGTTACAATTTATAGAACAATGAAAATATACAATATACCTACTAGGCCTTTTTTTGTTTTGGCGCCGATGGACGATGTTACTGACATTGTTTTTCGGCAATCTATAGCTAGTATGGCTACGGCAGACATGTTTTTTACCGAATTTGTAAACGTCGAAGGCTTACAAAGCAGGGGTCGAGCCAATATTATTCATAAACTAAAGTTAGAACAGTCAAATGTACCTGTTGTTGCTCAAATATGGGGTAAAAACCCTGAAAACTACAAAAGAACTGCTAGTGAACTAGTAAATATGGGTTTCGATGGAGTTGATATAAACATGGGTTGTCCGAAAAAATCTGAGGTCAATAGTGGTTGCTGTTCAGCGCTAATAAACAACAGGGAACTTGCAGTTGACATAATTCGTGCCACTCAAGCAGGTGTAGCGGGCAGGGTGCCTGTTAGTGTAAAAACCAGACTTGGCTGGGGTGAAGTTGATTTTAGCTGGCATGAACTACTCCTAAACCAGGGCTTAGATATGCTAACAATACATGGTCGAACTACCAAACAAATGAGCAAAGTGCCAGCCAATTGGGATGATATAAAGCGTGTCAGGGAACTTAGGGATAAAATAGCACCAAAAACTCTAATAGTGGGCAATGGCGATGTCCAAAACAGGCAACATGGTGAAAATCTAGCTAAGACTACAGGTGTAGACGGTGTTATGGTTGGCCGAGCTATATTCAATGATCCGTATTTATTTGCCAAAAATAGCCCATGGCAGGACATGCCAATATCTGACAAGCTAGAACTATACAAAAAACATATTTTATTGTTTTCTGAAACATATCAGAACCGTGAGAAAAACTGGCAGGGCCTCAAGCGCCTAGCTAAAATGTATGTAAACAGTATTGAAAACGCCTCTGATATCCGTGAAAAACTAGTCCGTAGTGATACTGTCGAGGATATGCTAAACAATCTAAATTCTAACATTTAATCTGTCTAGCGGTACTTTTCGCTCCATATAGCCATGGCGGTTAGTATATTTTGCAGATCTGCACCCTTGGGGGTTAAATAATACTGGTAGCGGGGTGGTTTAGCGCAATATAGCTGTTTGCCTATAATATCTATGCCTATAAGTTTATCTAGGCGTTGGCTGAGAGTTCGTGGGCTGATACCAGGCAATATTTTTTCTAGTGCTGAAAACGTTTTTGGGCCATCTGATAGCTGTTTTACCAGCAGGGGTGTCCATTTGTCACCAAATACGATCAGAGCACCTAATATGCTACTATATTCATTTATCGAGTTGGTATTATTTATCACAATAAATAAATAATACGCCAAATAATAAACTTTACAAAATATAGTTAGTAGCTATACAATGTATAGTGACTGATATAATTTCAACATAAAGGATTAAACCTATGCTAAATATTCAAATAATAGTTGGTAGTACCCGCCCTGGCCGATTGGCCAAAAATATATCAAATTGGCTTATGAGCCAGATTGACGATTATAAAGATGTTAAGTTTGAGATTGTAGATATAGCTGACTATAGCTTGCCATTGCTCGACGAGCCAATACCAGCTGGCTCAAAACAGTATAGCCAGGAACATACTAGGCAGTGGGCTGAAAAAATTAGTCAGGCAGATGGGTTTATATTTGTTACCCCAGAATACAATCATGGCACATCAGCGACCTTGAAAAATGCCATTGATTTTTTGTATCACGAATGGACATATAAGCCAGTAGCATTTTTGGGTTATGGCAGTATTGGTGGAGTCAGAGCGATAGAACAGCTTATTGGTGTTACAGTTGCGGTTAATATGTTTCCGCTGCGCGATAGTGTCCATATTTTTGAACCGTGGGTCGCATTTGACGAGCGGGGAAATGTTAAACCCGAACTGCTAAAAGGTGACATTAAAACCATGATAGACCCCCTAGTACGGGTAGCCATAGCCACCAAGCAACTACGAACAGAGTTGAAATAAACACATCTCTTACATAAATAATGATCTGTTGCCTTTAGTCCATTGGGTATATTTTCAATAATATCCAGGTCACTATTTACTACCCAGTCAACTTGTGGTTTGTAGTCTACGACTAGATGTTACAGATGATTTATATAATATTTTGTTTTGTTGTATGATTTAAATAAGGCTAGCGACATACTCTTGGATAACTTTATCTTCTGGTGACATGATATCAAACACACTGATCTCATTTGGTGTAATCCACTGATAATCATCATGTTCCTCGCTGAGCTGAACTTTATTTGTTGATGGTTTGCATATAAAAAATATTGCAATGATTTGATGAGGGACGTCCTTGATGATTGGTCGCCATTCGCCTACATAGATAGGCTTTCCTATTTTTATATCAAGCCCTGTTTCTTCATTTACTTCACGCTTTAGGCCATCGGTAAATGCTTCACCAACATTAAGTCTTCCGCCGGGCATATGGTATCGCCCAGTGTTCGTACCATCTTAATATGTATTTGCTTCCCGAAAAATTAAAAATTGCCCATTATCGTTGACGATAAGTGCCTTGGTTGCGATACGCTGTATAATCTGCTGTTCTTTTGCTATAGACTCTCCATTTATAACGATTTAGTATAAAATGATTGTTCATCTTTCTGTAATATTTAGCATTTTTTGGTGAAGCTCATTGTTGTGGTAGGGGTTGGGCCCAGTAGTATTCTACTGTATCCAATTATCTCAAATATGTTTTTATAATTATTCTTATTGTATTTATTGATTAGGTTGGGATTAGGACTCGCCCACATTCTGCGGGCCCGCAACTTCTTCTTTGCAAACAAGTTTGCAAGAGAAGCTTGCCTTGCAAAATGCCACTGGTATTTTTCACCTCCGACCTTTTTAGCGTCGCAGATTTGAGTCCTACCCAAAAAGAAGAAAATCCCTCCGGTTGGAGAGGTATTTTTCTTGGTCGCGTGGGCAGGACAGTGCACATCAAGCTGTGCTTCTTCGTTCGCTTTGCTCACATACGACCAACCTTCTTGGCTCGAATCTAACTCTCATAACCATATAAAAAGCCCCACTTCTGGTGGGGCACTTTATATGGTCGCGGGGGCAGGACTCGAACCTGCGACCTTGTGGTTATGAGCCACACGAGCTGCCACTGCTCTACCCCGCAATATACTTAGTAAAGCGTAGTAAATAATATATCATCTGGCGGTCTGTGTCAATCTGATGTTTGTTGGCTTGCTTTGCCCTGTAAAAATATTAGCCAGTCTGACCAGTTTTGTAGAACTTTTGCTTTGGTCTTGGTTTTTTTTGATATCAATATTGTTGATGGCATTGGTTTTACGTTGGCCATGGCTACATCTTTTGGTACCGAATATATGCGTTCACCAGGTAGGCTTTTTGAAAAATATTTTCTAGCACCTAGCTCTAGAAATGTGTCAGTTTCAAAATATTTGTTTTTTAGTGCTTGGTTTTTATTTTGTTGTTCTTGCAGGGCCACTTCTTGTTGTAGCTGGGTAATATCTTTTTGGAGTTCATAGTTTTTTTGGATTATTTTGGCTGTACTCCAGGCGACAGACAATGAAATTATCAAAAATAGATATAGCCCAAGGTTACGGCTACTGAAAAATGTTTGGATAGTTTTATTGTTTTTTATCTTTTCTATATTCATAACGGGCCTGAATATTTCACAAAATGCGAAAGTTCTATATATATTATACTGCATTTGGTATACTCTTATATTGTAAACTACTAGTATTGTATTATATAGTGGTTAAACATATTTTTATGGGGCTGTAGCTCAGTGGTTAGAGCAGTCGGCTCATAACCGATTGGCCGCTGGTTCAAATCCAGCCAGCCCCACCATAAAAACATCCTGCATTTTTGCAGGTTTTTTAATACCAAATATAAGTTTATATGCAATATATTTTGCTAGCTGCTATGCGGACGGCTTCACTCCATGACGGGTAGCTGTATACCGCATTTGCAAGGTCGCAGGCTTTGTCTTCGTTAGATATGGCATATGATATAAGGTTGATTATTTCACTGGCGTTTGGTGCTACTATCGAAGCTCCAATGACAACTCCTTCATGGCTAGCTACTAGCTTAACAAACCCGCTGGAGTATTGAGTTGTTATAGATTTACCGGGTATTCCTATGGGAGCTATCGCGGTTTGGTAAAGTTGGCCGGTCATTTTTAGTTCACGTTCGGTTTTACCTGTGTAGGATATTTCGGGGTAGCCATAGACTGTCATTGGTATAGCAGAGTAGTCCATAGATACTTTTTTATGGCTGTAGATATTGTGGGTTGCTATTTGGGCCTCTTTTATAGATGCACTTGCAGTCTTGACCAGCCCAACAACCTCGCCGGCTGCGTATATGTGTTTTTGGGTTGTTTGCATGTAGCTATTTGTTGTGACTCCATTTTCGTCGTAGCGGACGCCAGCATTTTCGAGTGCAATATCAGTATTTGGTGCTTTACCTGATGATACGACAATCTCGTCAACTGCTAGTTTATATTTGCGACCTTGGTGATTGAATATTATATGTTTTATTTTAGCGTTTTTTGATACCTCTAGTATTTGAGCGCCAACATGTATTTTGATGCCTATATCTTGCAAATAACTACTAGCCAAATCACTAACCTCAGGGTCGCAGTTTGGCATGATATGGCTATATTTTTCTAAAATGTGGACCTTGGTTCCTAGTGCTGACAGTATTTGGGAATATTCGTAGGCAACAGAACCACCTCCCAAAAAACAGATACTTTTTGGGTAGTCAAAGTTTGTCGATAGATCACGATATGTCAAGAAACCAGCGTCAAATAAACCCTGTATATATGGTATTCGTGGCTGAGAGCCAGTTGCTATTAAAAAATTCTTGGCCGTAATTTTTCTGTAATTGACAGATATTGTGTACGGGTCAACGAATGTGGCATTACCTCTATAGACTTTTATATTTTTTTCTGAAAAA
>CAYQBK010000006.1:0-8718 GCA_964415715.1 uncultured Candidatus Saccharibacteria bacterium | reverse complement strand
ATTAGTTGCCTGCCAGGAGCACCGACAATATCACCCAAATACAGAATATTCACCTAAGAAATCCTTGTTTTTTTCAACCAAGTTATTTAGCAAACTCTATGGCTCGAGTTTCACGTATGACATTGACTTTTATTGTACCTGGATACTGCATAGTTGATTCTATTTTATTGGCTACATCACGGGCTAGTTTTATGGCACTCAGGTCATCTATTTTGCCTGGAGTAACAAATATCCGAACTTCACGACCGGCACTTATGGCATAGGTTTTCTCGACTCCAGCAAAGCTATTGGCAACATTTTCTAGCTCGGACATGCGCTGCGCAAAGTTTTCGGCACTTATATTTCGGGCACCTGGACGAGCAGCACTGATGGCGTCAACAACTCGTATAACTAACGCTTCGGTGGTCGTTGCCTCAATATCATCATGATGAGCTTCGATAGCATGACAAATATCCTCAGGAACACCATATTTGCGAGCTATTTCGGCTGAAATATGGTGGTGTTTACCTTCTATTTTATGTGTAAGAGCCTTGCCAACATCATGCAACAGGGCAGCGTATTTACAAACCCGGACATCAGCACCAATCTGGGCGGCAATTATGCCAGCCATGTGAGACATTTCAGTTGAGTGTTTAAGTACATTTTGGCCATAACTGGTTCTAAATTTTAACTCGCCAACGTATTGCAGTATCTCTTTGGGAATGCCGACAACACCAACTTCCCGTGCAGCATCTTCACCGGCCCGAATAACTTCTTTTTGAACCTGCTTTTGAGCTTTATCCACCACCTCTTCAATACGCCCAGGGTGAACCCGACCATCTTTTAATAGCATTTCCAGGGCAACTCTCGCCACCTCCCGTCGAACTGGATCAAAACTGCTGAGTATTATCATACCTGGGGTGTCATCCACCATAATATCAACACCAGTTGCTCGCTGAAGAGCCTGAATATTACGGCCTTCTTTACCAATAATACGCCCTTTCATTTCTTCGTCATCAAGCTTAACAGCTGTCACTGTACGTTCTGCGGTTACGTCACTAGCCATACGCTCCATGGCAGCAACAATAATAGCACCGGCCTGATCTTCGGCAACATCTTCGGCGTCTTTTTGCAATTTGTTTACCAGGCCAATAAGGTCATCTTTTATATCCCTTTCTGTCATCTGCATGAGTTTATCAGCAGCTTCGGCCTTACTAAGTTTAGCTATCTTTTCAAGCTTGTCCTGCTGCTTTACACGTAGCTCGCGAATAACATTTTTTAGTTCTTCGACTTCATCTTCACTCTTACGGAGTTTCTCTACCCGTTTATCTAATTCATCGAGTTTTGAGTCTAACGACTTTTCGCGATCGATTAACCTATTTTCAGTATCTTTGAACTCTTTACGCCGTTGTTGTTCTTCTTTGCGAGCCTCTTCAGCTACGATAGCTGCATCTTCGGTGGCTTTTTTTGTAATAGCCGATGCTTCTTTGTTTGCTTTGGCTAGTTGCTTTTCAGCCTCGTGAGCTGCTGAGCCAATCTTCTTTTTGGTAATAGTTTGGCTAACACCAAATCCAGTAGCAATCCCTAATATTGCCAAAACAATAGTTATTGGATCCATAACATTTTCCTTTCTGGTAATGCAGACAAACCCTTGGCGATCACTATCACTTCATTAGCCTTGACGATGTATCTGTATTTTCAAGTATTAATAAATCTAAAGTTAGAAATTATATAAAAATTCAGTAAATTTCCACACTAATTATACATTTTTTGCTAGCTCAACGCAAAATTCATGTTATCAGATAATAATATACTAATCTTTTACGGCATACACGATGTAACGTTTGTCGTATTTTGTCACATCGTTTTTATTGTCACCATATGGTGCAACAATGTTTAAGCCTGGCTTGTATGGGTCAAAGGAATCTAATAACTTCGCCGTGTCTAAACTGGCAGCCGGAATAATCTCCGTCCCAGCCACCTTATATTTTATTGTCTTGCCATCACCCTGAGTAAGACTTAGTACATCATCTTTGTTTAGCTGATTTATATTGTACAATGGACCAGCTTTAGATGGACCAGAGACGTGCCCTGTTATAACTGTAGCACCAGAACTATTGGGCTTGGCACTCGATTTATACCATGCCAAATCATACAGATTTTTTGGCAACTGTAAACCTACCGTATCTGAAGTGGAATACTGAATAACTCTCGATATGCCGCCTAACTTATCTGAAGAAAATGACTTTGGGCTATCAGCTGAAACCGCATACTCACTGAGTGAGTAGTTTGGTAGTACTTCATTGTAACTTTTCGGGTTAGTGCTGTCTGAAAATGACATTGTTTGAACTGTTGAATCTTGAGTTTTCGCAACAGAACTGTCACTTTTATTGGTTATATAGGTGTAGCCATTTAACACAGTAAAACCTATAAGAGCCACCACGACAATAGCCATTAGTAAATACTTAAATTTGTCATTTTCAACTATGTTATTGATAATATCTATATTAGGTTTATTTATTCCAAAAAACAATTGATTATTATTGGTTGTTTGGCTAATTGGGCTAAAATTACTGCCCTGTCCATTGTTTAGGCTTGGTCCACCGGCCATTGAATAACTAGGGAAGGATCTAGCTAATATTGGTTTAAAAGATTCGCTTTTTATTGGCTTTTTAGCCGTTTTTGGGACAACAACATCATCAAAAGTCCTAGCTATACTCTGTCTGTTTCTGTATTCTATCGTTTGATGTTGTTTGGGGTTTTTAGCCATAGAATAGCTATCAAGCCTAATTTTTTTGCCTTGCATTTTCGCGGATGTTTCTTGTTAAGTTTTTATTGTTGGTATTTTAATTATTTTTTGTTGTATAAACTACCAATACTATAAGCATAGCCATATCTGTAAAATTGTCAAGTCTTTTTTATGTAAATAAGTATTATAAATACTACAATGACAAAAAGCAAAAATGTGTTTATAAGTTCAATGTATAGTCTATTTGATTTTGGTTTGTATACTCCATCTATTGATCTGTTGTCTTGTGGCTCGAGACGGTTGATGGGTATTTCTTGAACTGTAGAATAACTAGGTAGTGAACTTGGTTTTGGTTCTGGCGTTGGTTTCACAGTCGGAATATCTGTTATTACTGTTTCTCTGGGTGACGGTAAAGTTGGTTTGTATACTCCATCTATTGATCTGTTGTCTTGTGGCTCGAGACGGTTGATGGACCGATTGGCGTATTGTAGTATTGGTTTAGTTATTGTTAATTTTTCGGGTGTTTGGATAAAATCACCACCTACAATAGACTCTTGAATTGGGTTAGGATTTGGCCTGTGCACTCCGTCAATAGACCTATATGGAAATGGCCTAAATATTGTTGCATAGTTAGATCTGTTTTGCTTTTGGGCTTGCAAGTTCCTAAAATACCTTCCCACCGTGTATTTTTTACTTGTTTTTATTTAACGATTGCTGTCTAGTTTAGTTCAATAGACGTCAAACAATATTTTAATCATAACCGTAATTATCAATTTGTCAAGCAACATTTGTTAAATTTATATTTTTTAGCGATTACTCAGTAATGAATCTACCCGCAACCTTTACCATAACAGCAACAACTAGTATCCCTACCAGCAATAACAAAGGCTTGAAGTCAAACAGTTTCTTATTGTCATATGAGTCATGTATAGTCGGTATTAGATCTGAAAGTGCTATATACAACAGAAACCCTGAGCTGATACCCAAAAGCAAACCTATTGGTAGCTGGTGGTTATTGCCTAGCGCGTAGGTTAATATAGCGGCAAAGGTTGCAGCCAAAGCACTGAGTACATTTATAATTAAGACTTTTTTTCGATTAAAACCTCTTGCGAGTAGTAAGCCAAAATCACCAATCTCATGCGGTATTTCATGAGCTGCAATAGCGATAGTTGTAATAATACCTGCACTCGGACTAACCAAAAAAGCTGCCGCTATAGCAACACCGTCAAGAGCATTATGTAAAGTATTTCCAATAATTATCATAGCCACTGGTCGTTGTTGATGAATATTTTCACTATGTTCATGATGGTGATGAAACCAATTTAGAAAACGTTCCAAATAAAAGAAACCAACTATACCCAAAAGCGCACCGGTCAAGACATTGTTTGTTGAAGAAGCCGAAAGACCGTCTGGTAATAAATCCAAAAAAACAGCAGCAATAAGTGCGCCTGCTGCAAATGGTGTAACATATATTGCTAACTTTTTAGCACTTTTTTTACTACCTATCAACAATAGCCCACCTATAAGTGAAAAAATACTTCCTATAAACGAAAAAATTATAACTAATAACATATTTATTGTCCTGAACTTTTATGATTACAGCTTATATGGTAGTCTTTATTTTTCCTGTTTGCAAATTTTTTGCACTTGCAATACAATTGCAATATGATCAAAGAACAAGTAAATTTCCGACAGGTGTGTGAAAATCATGGATACAAGGCAACAACTATTAGGATGCAACTATTCCAAATATTTAATGACATGGCCCCTGTTTCGGCAGGTGAATTTATAGAAACTACTGCCCGTAAAGGTTTTGATATAGTTACAATTTATAGAACATTGGATCTATTTAGGAAAATTGGGTTAACTGATGAGTATGGTTATGGTAAAAAGCGTGTCATAAATATAAATAACAATTCCAAAAAACACTATCATTTTATTAGATGTAGTAAATGCAAAAAAGCAATCGAATTCAAGAGTGAAATTATCGAGAAACAGCTCGAGTTTATTGCCAAAAATGAAGGCTTTGTCGGATTAAGGTCTCACTTTTTAGAGTTAACAGGTGAATGTTCTGATTGTACTAAATAGTAGTTATCTTTTCGGGGCGGTTATATTTATGTGCCCACCATACTGTGGTATGACAATTTTATCATTTTTATGTTCGATAATCATGAGAACACCAATATTTAGCCAATCATCACCACTCGTGCCTACTATAGGTATATCCAAAGCATAAGCCAAAGCATTAAAAACACTTGCCCCAATACGTAGACCAGTAAAACTACCAGGGCCAGCAAATACAACCAGGCCATTTATATCTTCTAGGTTACAGTTGTTGTCTGATAATATTGTTTTTATTTTGTAATGGATAGTGTCTGCCAATTGCCTGTGGGCTTGCCAACTTATAATATCTAGCTGATGGTAATCTTCATACAAATACAATTCTGCAGTTGGATTGTCAGTTTTAATAGCAACTATTTTCATCTTAGCAATCCTTTCACGATATATTTCTGCTGCTGATTATATAAAATTGATATTTTCCTAGTCATTTCTGAACTATATTCAAAATATATTTTCACAGTTTTATTTGGTAACACATCTCTTACAATATCCGCCCATTCTATAACTACAATATTTTTTGGGTCTTTGATGATGTCTTGGATATCATAAGCCATGATACCTGGTTCAGCTAATCTATAAAAATCAAAATGGTGAACGGTAATGTCACCTGCTTCATAGACTTTTGACACTGTAAATGTTGGGCTAGCAACAATGTCTTTGCTTCCTAGGCCTTGGACCAGGCCACGCGTAAATGTGGTTTTACCACCGCCCAGATCACTAATAAGCTCTAATATTTCACCACCACGAAGATTACCGCCCAGTGTTTGGCCTATTTGCTCGGTAGTTTTTGAGCTGGTTGAATCTATTACTAATTTCAAATCTGTATTCATACCCCAAATAGAGTACAGCCAATAGGGCAATTGTCGCAAGTATTGGTGCTGGTATACTGTTTGGCGTTGCTACAAGTTGTTCATCTTGATTCTGGGTGGTCGCTCCTTTAGTGGTGGTTGTTTTGGCTTTTGCTTTGGGGGTTGTAGTGGATGTAACTTTAGCAACGGTACTTGTCTTTTTTGTGTCAGTCTTTGGAGTAGTTGTTTTCTGACTCTTGGGTATGGCGGTTGATTTTTTTACAGCCTCAACCGTGGTTGCCACGCTGTAGGTTATGACATTATCAGCATTTGCAGTAGGTGTAATTGTCCATTTCCATTCACCATTGCTATCTCGGGCATAACTACTGCCCGTCTCAGCTTTTTGGTAACTAACATCATCAACATTCTGGCCAGCTGAATCTTGAATGACCACTCTACTACCACTGTTACTCAGAGAAATAGGGGTGTCTTTTGAAGTTACTAAAACATAACCATTTGCAGGAATTTTCTCATAAGTAAAAGTATACTTGTATGATAGATTATCGCCCACTAAGACTTTATAGCCCGCCAAATCAAACACACTATTGTTTGGATTATATATTTCCACCCATTCATCGTTTGCATCGGATAGTGGTGAAGCTGGATCAATCATCAATTCGTTTATGACAGGTGGTAACATATCAGTTGCATTGGTCACATTGGATTGATCAATGTTTGTCGATGGTGTTGTATTATCTGTAGATGTACTAACAGTTGTGTCGATACTGGGCTGTTCAGATGAGGCTGTATTTGAGTCGGCTACAGGGTTAGTTATCGGGTCAGGAGTTTGTGGACTATCAACGGGTGTTGGATCGGGAAGAATCGGTGCAATGTTACTAGTCTCTGGATTGGGTATTATTACTGCTTCAAAATCTAAATTGTTGTTGTCGGTATCGACAATATTGCTATCATCTATCTTACGGCTAATAGACTGACCGTACTTTGGAGCTACCGCAGGCATAGTTTCGGACAATATTGATGCCTTCACACCCCAGCCCAATCTATCTACAATATCATCTTGTGTATCAACCAAATCTATAGTAGCCCCATCATAAGATATTCCACCGAACGAACTGTTAGTTGTGTAACGTATAATACTGGCATTGCCAGGCAGATAGCCTGCTGGAGCAAAAATGATATTACCGTTTGGGTATATTTTTGTTCCCTGGGATATAGTCAAAATCTTTTTTGCAGTCGATGATATCCCAGATGATGAGTAATAGCGTAAATACCAGTCAGAAATATCCACAGTTTGATCGGTTGGATTATGTATTTCGATAAACTCTTGTTCGGTCGTGCCAGTCCCAATACCATTGGTTTGGATCTCATTTATGACCAAATGCCCAACAGGTACAGCCATAGTATTTATGCTTGATGCCAAGAAAAATACCATCATCAAGATAAAACTAGCAATAAACTTAAGCATTATTCTTATTAAATTACACGGCTGTTAATTTTTCAATAATTTTGTAAAAAAAGTGACCCGTGTTTTCTGTTAAAATATAATTATGCTAATACTTTCTGCCGAACTATACAACAAGGACCTTATGGCTATCAGAACTGGCGACAAGATTGGCAACATAGATAGCCCAATAATAAATCCAGATAATCTACATATTGACGGATTCTACTGCACAAATATTCGTGGCGACCGATTGCATTTGCTTGATATTCATATCAGAGACTTTTCTTCGCGAGGTATCATTATTGATGACCCAAGCGATCTTAGCGAGAAAGAAGAGCTTATTCGACTACAACCAGTTATCAACATTGGTTTTGAATTAATCGGCAAAACAGTTATTTCTGGCAGAAAAAAGCTTGGAAAAGTTATTGATTTTGCAACCGAAAAAGAAAGTCTTTATATCCAAAAATTATATGTTAAGCCATCTGTTTGGAGCTCTATCAACACACCACAGCTGACAATAGATAGATCAAGTATTATTGAAATAAGTAATTCTCAAATAATTATTAGTGACCCAGATGAAACAGTTAAGTTAGGTAAAAACAGCTCGGTCATGGCAACTGACTAATGCCTAACAAATATTCCTTGATTAATGGATAATCAAAGCCTTGTCGCATCAAATATAAAGCTAGTTTTTGCCTATCAGGGTATTTTGTCAATAATCGTTTTTTGTCTATCAAATCAGCAAGGCTCTGTTTATCGTCTAACTCTAACATGACATTGTTGACCGTCACGGTATCCAAACCTTTTAATCTTAGCTCCTGCGCAATATATCTTTTGCTTTTATTCTTTAGTAGACGTTGATCACGCCACCATATTGCAAACTTAAGATCATTCTGATATTCCTTGTCTTGCATATCTTTGATTAAAACAGTTGTGTCTTCATCACTCAACTGCTTCTTTTTTAGATATGTCACTAGCTCTTTCTCCGATCGTGGACGAATGTATAACCATTCTATGGTTCGCATACGAATCTTTCCGATCGTCGAAAGTTTTTTGAGCTGTTCTACTCGACTCTCATCAAGCTCTAAACCAACTTTGAGCTTCTCAACCAATAGCTGGTCAAGATTTAACGACAAACTATATACCCCGTCAATATAAATACTCACCCGATCAGGATTTTTAACTTGTGCAGAAATCTTTGTGATTTTCATATTGACAGTTTATTGATGAAAACACGATTAACCTAAGGCGGTTTTTCTAACTAACTTATCAATCTTTTTTAGTACCTCTGGATTGTCTTTTAGGTATTGTTTGGCTGCTTCTCGCCCCTGGCCAATTTTAGCACCGTCATATTCGAACCAAGCTCCAGCTTTGCCTACTATATTGTGAATAACAGCCAGATCGAGAGTTTCACCCTCACGGCTGATACCAACATTGTACATTATGTCAAATTCAGCTTCCCTAAAAGGTGGAGCGATCTTGTTTTTGACTACTTTAACTTTTGCTCTGTTGCCGATAACTTCATCACCACTCTTTATTTGACTAATACGCCTAATATCCATACGTACAGACGTATAAAACTTGGGTGCGTTACCACCAGTGGTTGTTTCTGGATT
>CAYQBK010000005.1:0-3744 GCA_964415715.1 uncultured Candidatus Saccharibacteria bacterium | reverse complement strand
TGTTGTTGCTAATCAAAAGGCCGAAAAACAATACTACGGAACCAAAAATAAAACGTACATTTAACTGTTCTCCTAGAAATACTACAGCTGACATCACACCTATTACTGGCGTAATGTAATTCAGATCTGCAAGGCGCTGGGCTGGCAATATTTTAACCGCTTTGTAATAAAGGTTGAGTGGAAGTGCTCCACAAAATATCCCTGATATTAATACCCACAAAATACCTGACATATCAAAATGTATTGTAATATTATTATGTAAATATCCAGCTACTACAATAACAATAAGAATAGATGATGAAACTGCATATTCGATAAATGTAAGCTGTTCAGCAGGCATTTTATTGGTATTTTTGTGTAACATTTTTCGAGCGTATACAATAACGAGAGCATTCAATACTGAATTAAGCAATATTAACAAATCACCAACCAAACTAGTGTGGCCTGACTGGTTGCTATTTGTAGCCAGTACAATCAATAAGCCGGCAGCAGATATGGAACCACCAATAATTACTGTCTGGTGCACTCTCTCTTTTAAAAGCATGGCTGCAAAGAAATATATAAAAAATGGAGTAGAAATACTAATAATGGCCACGTGCAGGACTGAAGTATGACTTAAGCCCTGAGCATACATGTAGTTAAGTACTACTCCATCGACAATAACATATATAAACAATGGTAACCATACTCTACGTTGAATAGTGATAAATTTTTTATGACTAGTAGCAAATATCGAAATAGCCCCAACAAGAAATCTTAAAGATAAAAATATAACAATACTAAAAAATATTAGTGATTTTTTATAAAATATTGGTGATAAACCCCACATAACTGCGGCAGCTAATAACATATAGTAAGCGTTTTGTTTTGGGTGTTTTGTTTTTTGCATTTACATATTGATTATACCACCAAACCATATGTATGTAATATATTAATTTTTTATAAGCTTGTTTAAGAAATAACCGGTGTAACTATTGCGAGCATCCGCTATATCTTTTGGTGTTCCAGTTGCTACAACCACACCCCCAGCATCACCACCTTCGGGACCCATATCAATAATATAATCAGCAGATTTTATAATATCTAGATTGTGTTCGATAATTATCATTGAGTTGCCGGTATCAACCAGAGCATCTAAAACATGCAGTAGCTTATCAACATCAGCCATATGAAGTCCAGTTGTAGGCTCATCTAGAATATACAAGGTTCTACCTGTAGCTCTTTTTGATAATTCAGTGGCTAATTTGATACGTTGAGCTTCACCACCACTTAGTGTAGTTGCAGATTGACCTAGTTTTATATACCCCAACCCAACATCTACTAAAGTTTGAAGTTTCTTGGCGATTGAAGGAATATTGTTAAAAAAATCTAGTGCCTGCTCGCATGTCATTTCTAGTACATCACTGATAGTTTTTTCCTTAAAGTGTATCTCTAGCGCCTCTCTGTTATATCGCCGACCCTTGCATTCTTCGCACTGAACATAAACATCGGGCAGAAAATGCATTTCTATTTTTATAATACCGTCCCCAGAACAATTTTCACACCTTCCGCCACGAACATTGAAACTAAAACGACCAGGGCCATAGCCCCTAATTTTGGCTTCTGGTGTAGCTGCAAATAGTTCCCTTATTGGCGTGAAAAGTCCAGTATAGGTTGCTGGATTACTACGAGGAGTCCGGCCTATTGGAGATTGATCAATAACTATTACCTTGTCGAGATTATCAATACCCGTTATTTCATCATGTCTTCCTGGCACTACATTGGCCCTATTGAGTCGAGCTGATAGCTCTCGGGCCAATATATCATTGATCAAGCTAGATTTTCCAGAGCCACTAACTCCACTAACAACAACCATCTTTCCAAGCGGGATTGTTACATCAATATTTTTTAGATTATTTTCACGAGCACCCTTTATAACTAGATCTTTGCCGTTGCCTTGTCTTATGTGTGATTTAGCTTTTATAGTTTTGTTACCACTTAGGTATTGACCGGTTATACTTTTCGGGTTTTTTATCACCTGCTCTGGAGTGCCCTCAGCCACAACTTCACCACCATGAATTCCGGCTCCAGGACCAATGTCTAATAAATAATCAGCTGTACGAATTGTGTCTTCATCATGTTCAACAATAATAACAGTATTACCTAAATCACGAAGTTTTTTCAAAGTTCCAATAAGACGGTCATTATCTCGTTGATGCAACCCTATTGATGGCTCATCAAGAACATATAACACACCGGTTAACCCTGAACCTATCTGAGTAGCTAGTCTAATCCGCTGAGCTTCACCACCACTTAGGGTAGAAGCACTTCTTGCAAGGCTTAGATAATTAAGACCTACGTCTTGCAAAAAACTTAAACGCGATTTTATTTCTTTAAATATTTGATGAGCTATTTTACTTTCAGTAATATTCAACTTTAACTGCGACATAAAGCTTACAGCATCATCAATCGATAAATTACAAATATCCATGATCGATAGATCCGCAACAGTTACTGCAAGTATGGCGGGTTTTAAACGTTGACCCTTGCAAGCATGACAAGGTCGCTCTTGCATAAACTTTTCAATATCACGACGAATAAAATCACTATCAGTTTCTTTGTGGCGACGTTCAAGATTTGTTATAACGCCTTCATATGTAGTTTCATAGCTACGTCCTGAACCAAGTGGTATTAAATATTTTTGTTTTCCAGTACCATATAAGACTTTCTCAATATCAGACTTTGCTAGCTGACCTGTAGGTACATGCAAACTAAAGCCATTCTCTGTGGCCATAATCTCCATTTTTTTCAGATAGAAACTATCGATCCGCAACCTGTTAAACGGTCGTATAGCTCCCTCGGCAATAGTTAAACGACCATTTGGTATCACTAGTTCTGGATCAACTTCAAGCCTATTGCCAAGGCCAGTGCATACCGGACAGGCACCGTGTGGTGAATTAAAACTAAAATTCCTGGGTTCAAGCTCGGGAATCGAAACATCCGGATGATCAATACAGGCATACATCATAGAATATGATTCTTCATGATCATCGTCTACATTCAATACCGTTAGTTTACCATCAGCAATATCCAATGATTGTTCAATTGACTGAGCTAAGCGACTTTTATTGGATTCATCAAGGACTAACCTATCAACCACTATCTGAATATTATGTTTTTTAGCTTTATCTAGCTCAGGAAATTCGTCTAACGCATAAATAACACCATCTACCCTTGCTCGAGCAAAACCAGCTCGCAAGTACTGTTCTGGGATATGTTCAAATGCGCCTTTTTTATCGGTGACTACGGGAGCCAACACTATAATTTTTTTACCAAAAACCTTAGCGTCCACCACATCAACTATAGCAGTAGGTGTTTGTTTGGTAACTTTTTTGCCACAGATCGGACAATGCGGCACACCTATGCGAGCATACAGTAAACGTAAATAATCATATATTTCCGTTACGGTAGCTACGGTTGATCGCGGATTGCGACTGGTGGATTTTTGATCAATTGAGATTGCCGGGATTAAGCCGTCTATTTGAGCAACATCTGGTTTTTCCATAAGGCCCAGGAATTGTCTAGCATATGAGCTTAAACTTTCAACATATCGCCGTTGACCCTCGGCATATATTGTGTCAAATGCTAGGCTCGATTTGCCTGACCCACTCAAACCAGTTATAACAACCAAACTATCACGTGGCAATTCTACGTTAATGTTTTTTAAATTATGCTCGCGAGCGCCTTGTACTCTAATATAATCAT
>CAYQBK010000004.1:0-7472 GCA_964415715.1 uncultured Candidatus Saccharibacteria bacterium | reverse complement strand
CTTCCAATAAGTGCCGTTCCTAGTGATGATCCAAGATTCTGGAATGTTCCCTGCAGACCTCCAACCTGGCTGGACTGATCTTCACTTACTGCGGACATATTTATGTTACCTATTTGAGAGGCGAGTAGCCCCAATCCCGCCCCAGCAAGAAACATTGCCATAGCAAACGGTATCCCAGTTAGATCTTTGTTGACTGCCGCCAATAAGAATACAGTTCCCAAAACAAGTAAAATTTGACCTATTCTTATAATATAACGCGGGCTTTTCGTATTTACTAGCTTAGTACCTATTATTGAAAACGATATCAAAGCGACAGATAGTGGCATTAGCTTAACACCAGTTGACAATGCATCAAGCCCGTTGACCATTTGTAGGTAGATCGGCACTACGAAAAAAACTGCTCCAATTATTACATATTGAGACATCAATACACCAAGTCCGGCTCGTAATTGTGACGATTTCAGCATTGAGACTTGCAATAATGGATTTTTATTGGCGCTTTCTAGTTTGTTTTGGTAATCATAAAACAGCCATAAGACAAGTGACCCAAATAGTATTAAATATGCGACAAGCGAAATCCCAAGTGGGGCAATTTCATGTCCAAATATAATAGGTTTAGTAATTGGCGTTACCCAGCCCCAGGTTTTACTTTGTAACATACCAAATACAACCATACACATACCAATAGCTGACAGTAGTGCACTTGGAATATTTATTGGTTCGTTAGTAGCGGTTGATTTTTGTTTGAAAAATCGTGAAGCTATAAGGACTACGATCATAATAATGGTTTCGAAAAAGAAAACATATCTCCAGGACAAATACGTTGTCATAAATCCGCCTATAAGTGGCCCAGCCGCCGCTGCCGCCCCGCTGACTCCACCTATTAACGCATAAGCTTTAACTCTATCCTTGCCTGTATAATGAACAGCCACCAAAGACGCAATTGCGGGTATTACTAGTACAGCACCCAGTGCCTCAATAAACGACCAGCCAAGAATGAGTGTTTGAATATTTGGACTTATAGATGTAATGAACGAACCTATACCATATATTATTGACCCAATGACAAAAGCTTTAAGTAAGCCCCATTTTGAACATATCTTAGCGCCCAGTAGCATTAGCGCTGCCATTGTTAATGTGTAAAAAGTTATAGCAGCCTGCATGGCATTAACATTTGTGTTTAGGTCTTTTACTACGGCGCTGATTGACACATTCATGACAGTGCTATCTAAAACCATAACGAACTGAGCTAGGGCTAATATGCCAACAATATTCCACTTCTTCATGGTCTTTAGTATACAATAATATTTTAATTTTAATAATCTCAGTTATATTTCAGCTAATAACATATAATATATTCTGTATGAGAATACTAATAGTTGAAGATGAACACAAAATAGCTAATGCAACCAAACGTGGCCTAGAGCAACAGTCATATGCGGTAGATGTTGCTTATGATGGTGATAGTGGCTTGGCTATGGCTAGTAATGAACCATATGATCTAGTTATTTTAGATAGAATGTTGCCTGGAAGTGTAGATGGTATAGATATTGTTAAGAATCTGCGAGATAACAATATTCATACCCCAGTGCTTTTTCTGACCGCAAAGGATAAAGTTCTTGATAGGGCTCATGGCTTAAATTCGGGCGCGGATGATTATTTGGTTAAGCCATTTTCATTTGTGGAGTTAGTTGCTAGAGTGCGAGCTTTACTTAGGAGGCCAACTTCTGCGGTTGATATGGTTGTCAAATACAAGGATATATCTCTCGATAGGGATAATTTTATTGTCAAAAGAGGCAGTACCAAGATTGAACTAACGTCTAAAGAATTTGCCTTATTAGAGTACCTTATGACAAACCCAGAACGTGTCATTACCAAGGATGCACTTATTCAGCATGTATGGAATTATGATTCAGACATACTACCCAACACTGTTGAAGTTTACATAGGGTATCTTAGAAACAAAATAGATAAACCATTCAAAGACAAAAAACCACTTATTAATACCAGGCGTGGATTTGGGTATTATTTTGGAATTCTTGGCTAATGTTTAACAAGACCTATTTAAAACTGGCTGGCCTGTATCTGACAGTCTTTATGATTATAAGTTTGTTTTTTAGTATTAGTTTGTATCAGATATCACTACAGGATGTTCAGAGTGAAATGCGCTGGCGTAGTAATAGATTTGGTAGGATAATGACCGATCAGTCAATACCACAAAATTTTAGAGATCAATATATCTTAGATATCGGTAATCATTATCAAGAGGCAAAGGAGCAAATAATCGGGCGCCTTATATTAATAAATATCTTTGTCTTAATAGCTGGCGGAGTATTAAGTTATCTGTTGGCCAAATGGACGCTTAGGCCGATAGAACAGGCTCATATGTCACTTGAACAGTTTACTGCTGATGCAAGTCATGAGCTACGCACTCCAATATCCGCAATGCAAACAGAGATTGAGGTTACCTTGATGGATAGCAAATTAACAATCAAAGAAGCCAAGAACCAGCTTAATAGCAACCTCGAAGAGTTAGCAAAAATGACTGCTCTGACTGATAGATTGCTAAAATTAGCTCGGATTAACGACGGTACGATATTGCCGCTACAAGACATTAGGGCTTTTAGTGTTGTAGAAGACTCCATAGCTAGAGTAATCAAGCTTGCTAAAGCTAAAAATATCAATATCAATAATAACATCAACAAAAAATTATTAATTTTTGGTGATCAAAGTAGTCTTGAGGAATTGTTTGTGATACTTTTGGAGAATGCCATTAAATACAGTAAAGAAAATAAGTCAATATCTGTAGATTCACACAAGATTGGCAAAAAAGTCACCATGAGTGTTACTGACCAAGGAGTAGGTATTAACAGTGCGGATATATCTAAGATTTTTGATCGATTTTATCGTTCGGATAGTTCACGTACAAAAAACGCCAATTCTGGTTTTGGCTTAGGTTTGTCAATTGCTCGAAATATTGCCAAAATCAATAACGCAAAGTTATCTGTCAAAAGTACGGTTGGAGTTGGGTCGGTGTTTTCACTTGATATCGAATCAAATAACAACAATACAAAATAAAATTGACTTACAAAAATCGTTAATCAACAGATACAGATTATTTGGAAATATTACACATAAGCGTTATAATATACTTAAAATGAGGATAATATGACAGAAAAACCAACACAACAACAAATAAAATCTGTAAAAAAAAGACGCAAGCTGAAGAAGCTACCAATAATAATGCTAGTGCTTCTCATTGTGTCGATTGGTTTTGGATCGTTTTATTTTATCCAGTACCAAAAACTAAATACCAAATATAAAGATCTATCAATGACAGATGAAGAAAAAAATAAAAATCTTGTTAACAAAATATCAAAAGTATACAGAGTTCCCACCTATGATGAGGAAAAACCGATAGTTTGGTTGGTTAAAGATAAAGATAAGCTGTCGGGCGCCAAGTCAACCCAGGATTTCTTTAAAGATGCAAAAACCGGTGATGTTGTTATTGCGTATCAAAAAGCCAACATATCTATCATATATAGAGAATCGGAAAATAAAATTATTCACACAGATGATTATAATAATTTTGTTGCCGCAGCTAACCCTGTAAATATTGGAATAATAGCGAACAGCACAAATCAACAGAACGTTGAAAAAACATTAACTGATAAGATTAAAAATATTAATATTGTTAGCAAGACTGAACCTAAATCTCCAGTGGGCCAAGGGGTAGTGGTGGATGTTGATGGCAAAAATGCTGAATCTGCCAAGAAATTAGCTGAGCTACTTGGGTTGCAGGTTGGTCAATTGCCGGCTGGCGAAATAGTTCCAGCAACCGCAACCCTAGTTATTGTACTGCCCTCATAAATTAAATAGTAGAATCTCAATGTATGTATTAAACGAGAAAACCGAAAAAAGAATACCGTATTTTAGTATGTTTTTTACTTTGGTTTTTTTGTTTATTATTGTTAGTGGATTAATTTGGTATTTTATTATTCGTGACAGTGTTTCTGTTACAGCTAGTTTTAAAAAAGTTGAACAAAAAACCATCAGCAAAGCAGATAATACCAAGATAGTAACCACAGACTATTTTTCTATCAGACTCCCACAAACCTGGGAAAGTAACGGTAAAAAAAATCCATATTTTGATCAAGTATTTATTGAACTTCAAGATAAAAAGAAAAATTATGATGCCAGATGGATAAGAGTTTTTGTGGACACGTTTCCTCAGAATTATCCAATCAACAGTGTTATAGCTATAACCAATAGCGATAATAAATTATCTAGTGGAGAATCTTCGGGTGACTGTTCAGTATTTCCGGGTGCTCCAAAATATGATCCCAAAAATAATCCAACGGGCGCATGGTCAACAAAATGGCAGGGCATAAGTTTCACCTGTGATATTGCTCGACCACTAAATCAAACAGGTGCAGCTAGTGTTGCTACGGGTTATGGGCAAAAATTAACTTCACCATCAGGCAAAACGCATACATATTTTTTGGTATATATTGATCACACATCACAGCCAGACAACTCAGTATTTGGCGATGCGATCAACACGTTCCAGCCACTATAGTAAGTGAATTTTTGCTATGGTGTAATTAATACGATACTTTAGCGCTACATATGGTGTTAAAATATATTTAACACATTAATAAGTGAGCGAAAAGATACGATCAAGGTGTTTTGAACTACGTGTAATTCGTAGGCTGTGCCGCAACTGTAAGCCTGAAAAGGTAAGCCAGATCAACATACCGTATCTATAGCCAGGAAAGGCAGAGTCCCGAGCAGGATGACTGTAAATATACATATATATTATTCTGACATTTGTGTCAGATGTTAGCTCCTACGATAGAGAGATCACTAATTGGAGAGAGTGACTCTGTTGTTGAATTGTTAAATAACAACCCTTTAGCCCATGTTAATTTGCTATTATCGGCAGATTTACAATTTGATGATAGTCTGGAAAATCGTATACAACTTGAATTTATCACTGATATTGGTGAAAGGCTAGAAAATCAGCCTTTTAATAGCAGTTATGGGCTATCTTACGATAAAGTTCATATTGTTTATGATACCGGTTTAGACTATTTAGCCACCTTAGACAATTCAGTTATTGCTACCCGCCAAGATGTGGCCAATGGTATACATAGTGAATATCATTTGCGTAGACAAACCGCCTTTCGTCAGCAGGGTAATGTACTACATAACTGGTTAGTAGATGATAATAGCTCTGATCATTTGATATTTTTTTCTCTTTGCCCGGAGTCTAGTGAGCTATCAAGCACCGAGGCACAACGCCAGTGTTTTAAAACCGATAGGCTAATGGCTAGTATACAGTTACATTCTAAATTGAGCAGTGGTCGAGCTAGGACAACTGCTTTTTCGCTAGACAATTTGACATTATTAAGGCTTCAGCAGTTATTTGACAGTCTCGGTATCGATTCCAGGGTTGGATCAAGTACGCTTGACCAGCTTTTGCAACCTGTATTTATTAATAATTGTTCTGATTCGGAATTAGTAGGACAAATTATCGAAACACACGATCAAGGTTTATACCAAGATACCGCACAATATCATAGCCAAGGTATTGATACCGAAAAGAACATAGTAGAGGCCAATACCTTTGTTAGATCACACCCTGAAACCTATAGTTTATATAGACAAGCTATCGAAGAAGTCGCCACCTCTTTAACGAATAATGAAGTGTCTAGTGGGCTGGCTGACATTGTGCATAGTTTGTCATTACCATATATGAAGAAATTCAATCGTCCTAATTCTCTCAAGATATACAAGGGCAATAGATTTAGTGATTACGAGGCTATGGCTTTTATGGAGTATTTGCGGCAGCAGGCTATACCCGAATATCTGACAAATATATTAAATCAGCCAGTTTTACAATCTAATTATGTTAGTGATGGGACAAGCTTTGTTGGGGGTATCTCTATTGCTACTGCGGGTTATGATGCACAAATTTCTGGACGTAGTTACGAAGGGGCTTGTGTAGGATCTGGCAATAACTTTTTACACTCAAATAATAGTGCATCTGAACAGATGACTAAAATGGGACAAAATAACAAAAATGTAAAAATCAAATATACATACAAGCCTGGATATTGTGTAATTCCACATTGTCCAAGTCTAAAGAAAAGATATAAAGTTCCAGTAGGACCATGTAGTGTTTGTGAATCCTGTCAAAAGCTTTATGATCAAGGATTGGACGCAGTCAAGGTGCGTGAACCTAGCCTTCTTGATATAATAATTCATTATTGCCAAAATTTTTTCGGTTTTGGTGAATCAAACGATGTTAATCAAGATAGCAAGATGATTTTACTTTAGCGGCCTAACTATAGTGTGTTTCAAGGTACTGTAGGTGTTTTTCGCGAAATTTCCGAAATTCTGTCTTGTTGAAGCCATTTTTCCTTATAAAATTGCCAATTTTTTCGCTACCAATATAATGTGGCAACATAACATAAGCTGAACCTTCCTCATATAGATCAGATGCTTGTTGAGCATTATCAGCTGTGCAGACAAAGACTGAATAGGGACTTACTTTTTCCAGCCATTTTGCTAAAAATAAATTTGTATCATGGTCGGTTACTGTAGAGACAACTAATTTGGCGTGTGTCAGGCTAATCTCTTCTAGAAGTTCAGGGTCAGTTACGTCACCATATAGATATGGAATATTTTGATGATCCAATAGGTCTATCACATCTGGGTCATAGTCTACTACGATATATTTTTTATTCATATGCTCCATGACTCGAATAAATTCTTGACCACCTTTATTGTATCCAAACAAAACCATGTCGTATTTTTTAGGTTTAGTTTGTTCGTTTTTGGTTTTTCGACGTTCAAACATACTTAGGTGACGTTCAAGTAGGTTGTAGATAGCTGAGCTGTAGGTTATTAGGTACGATGATATGGCTATAGTAACTAAAGCAACGATACTTATGATATTGACTATATTTTTGCCGACTAAACCTTGACTGTTAGCCAGTATTACAAAAATTAAAGAAAATTCACTAACTTGTGCTAGTGAGCTACTGGTTCTAAAGCTAGTGTTTTTTGTATATCCCAACACCCCCATTACCCCCATGGTGATAATTGGTTTAGCTACTAGAACTATTAGGCAGAGAATTAGTATCGGTAGAATATATGACCCGATGTTTACAATACTTAGATCGGCTCCCAGAGCGATAAAAAATACAATAATAAAAAAATCCCTTAGTGGTCTTAAGCGTAGTGATATTTCTTGTGAATAGGGTAGATTTGCAAGCGCAACCCCAGCAAACAGTGCTCCCACTTCTATAGAAAACCCAAAATGTTCAAAAATAGGAACTGCACCAAAGGCCCAACCTATTGCCAAAAGAAATAAAAACTACTGACTACCAGCAATAAGTTTGTTCATTTTGGGAAGAATATAATTTCCAATAATAAACATCGGAATTATTATGGCGGTTGCTTTT
>CAYQBK010000003.1:0-13823 GCA_964415715.1 uncultured Candidatus Saccharibacteria bacterium | reverse complement strand
CCCATGGAACGAAGGAGGTCACTGTCGGGATACTTGTCTTGGTTCAGTTTCACATTTCTGGAATAAACCACCGGCTAATATATTTGTTGCCGGACAAACAGCAAAAGATGCATATGATGCAGCAATGGCTAAAGGCAAGGTTCATAAAGATAAAAATATACCTATAGGAGCTGTGATGTGGGCAGATACAAGTGCCATGGGTCATGCATATTTATATATCGGTGGAGGTAAGGTGATATCAACAGACATCAAAGAAACAGATAAGATTGATATTGCACCAGCTGGTGATGTTGCAGGAGAGGGTGGAAAATGGGGCGCTCCCTTCCTAGGTTGGAGTGATCCAAATGAGCTTTAATTCAAAAAAAATACAATTGTTTACCATAGTATTAATAATTTTGTTTTTTATATCATGGATAATATTATTAAATGCACCCTTGTCTAAAATAAACATTATTTCAAAAGACGATAATTCAATTTATATAGGTGAAAAAAAACTTGTTAATGGTTCAAACAATATAAAACCAGGCACCTATATTGTTAATATTTCAGGGCCTTATGTTAATAAAGAAGATAAAATTAAAGTAGGTGTTTTTTCAAAAAATAATCTTGTTGTAAACAATAATCTAACTATGGAAGATATAGCTTACGCAAAAATGAATGAAAGTGGAAGACCGGGTGGGTATATTAGCCAGTGCAAAGACTATGCCGATTATATAATTATCTGTAAGTTTAGTAGAGGTAGCCCATGGCCTGTTGCATTTCAATACATAAACAACCAATGGGAACTTGACTATTATGGTGAAAATATTCAAAACAAAGAAGCTCAACAATATTATGATCTACTAAGAAGTAAAGTTAGTTCAAGATGAAATATGTTTTAAATATTAAAAGATTTTTGATGTTTTTACTCTCAATAGTATTCATATTAGGAATTCCTGTTAATACATACGCAGCATCCGACACATCTACACCATATGATGCACGTAGGGCGATAAAAAATGGTTGGCCGTATTATGTAAAAGGTGATGCAGATTGTATATCTGAATCATCTTCAGCTGCTCCATCTAACCTTACTAAAGATCAGAAAATTGCTCAAACTTTGCTTGTAGGATTTGATTCTACTGGTAACTCCAATCTAATAAAAGCGATTGTTGAACAATATAAAGTTGGAGGTGTTTTTACAACCGTTGGAAATAATCGTTCAGGAATTGATCAAATTTTTTATCAAGATTTGAAAAAAATTGGTGGATCAAATTTATTTATTGCAAGTGATGATGAGGGCGGAAATATTGCTGGCTTTACAAAAGACAAGATTCCTTCTGCTAAAGAAATGGGCCAATTATCTGCTGCCGAAGCAGAAAAAAAGGGTCAAGAGGCTGGACAAATATTACTTGCGAATGGGTTAAACGGAGATTTAGCGCCAGTTTTAGATATATTAGTACCTGGTTCTTTGTGGGATAATGATAAAAGAAATTGGTCTAGTAACCCTGATGAAATCATTAGTAAAGCGGGTGGTTTTGCAAAGGGTTTAAACAGCAAAGGAATAAAACCTGTATATAAACATTTTCCTGGTATTGGTAAAGTAAATGAAAATACTGATAAACAAAGGGCAACTCCAATAAGTTTAACTGAATTAACAGATGATATTAAACCGTATCGTGAACTTGCAAACCAAAACAATGCTGGTGTTATGCTTAGTAATGCTATTGTCACTGAATGGGGGGATGAGCCAGTTAGTATCAACAAGCAAGCTGTAGATTATTTACGCAAAGATGTTAAATTTACTGGAACAATAACAACAGATGCGCTAAATTCATTAAAAGACAGTTCCTATGGGACAAGTTCCATGGATATACCTCGAGCTGTTGCGGCAGCTCTTAATGCGGGTGTAGATATGCCAGAATTTGTTGTAACCGGAGCAGAAGCAAATGCTCAGGTTAGTGGAGCTATAAAAGAAGCTTCATTGAATGTTAGTGATGCGCGTGTTGATGAAGCATATCTAAATTCACTAAAACTTAGAGGTAGCCCTGAACCTAATGGTGGAAGTGGACAACAATGTTGTAGTAGTACGTCTGGTAGCTCTACTCCATTGTCTGGATCAGGAAATGTTGAAAAAGTATATAATTTTTTCGTGGGTAAAGGATTAAAAGATTTTCAGGCAGCGGGGATTATTGGTAATATACAACAAGAGAGTGGTTTTGAGCCGATGATAAAACAGGGTGTGTTAGATAAAAAAACAAGTGCAGAAGAGTTTATGGCTAGTGGCTCAAGTGACGGTTTTGGTCTAGTACAGTGGACACCTGGAAGTAAATATATAAAAAACGTACCTGCAGGTAAAGACCCAAATGACCTAGCAACTCAATTAGATTTCTTATGGGAACAATTGAATGGCAAAACACCAATACCAGAACCAGATGCCTTAGAGCCACTAAAAGCGTCAACAAATATAAAAGATGCGACTATGATATTTCATAATAAATTCGAAAAATCGGCTGACAATGGCGAGGCATTATTAAAAAGAGTTGCCTACGCTGAAACGTTTTTGAACGATGTTCGTAAAGGAACTGCTGGCGCAGGGTTAAGTAGTTCAAGCTCATCTGGCACAAGTGCTAATCTTGGAAGTTGTAGTTCTGGTAGTTCAAGCTATAAAAACCCACTTAGAGATGTTAAAGATCTTAAACCACTAAGGATTGACGGAGGGGTTGATTACCAGGGGCATGGTCCTATATATGCACTTGGTAATGGCGAAGTAGTTATGGTTAATGGTCATAATAGTGGTTGGCCAGGAAAAACAACCAGTGGCGATGGTGGAACTTATATTAGTTACAAACTAACAGATGGACCAGCAAAAGGAAAGGAGGTATTTATGGCTGAAAATTGTGAAATACCTGGTAGTTTAAAAAAAGGCAGTACGGTTACATCTGAAACTATAATATGTGACTTTCAGGGTGATGATTATGCGTATGGAGAAATGGGGTGGGCTGATGGCAAAGGTAGTTTTATTGGTAATGAATGTTATGATCAATCTGCACACACTGTTTACGGTATAAACTTTTCTGATCTCATGGTTACATTAGGTGCACCTGCAGGGCAATGGCAAGCAGGTTATCATATTTCTTGTCAAATGCCTTCAGATTGGCCAAAATGGCCTAAAAAAACTCCACCTCCAACTGTAGCAATTGAAGGGAAAATAAATTGATAAATTTAATAAGTGATATTATGGATAAATTTAACATAAATAAATCTTTACTATATAAAATTATAAAATTATTAATAATTGGTTTTGTTATTGTATTTGCTATTTTTTTTATAATAAGATACATAACTACTGGTACATTGATTATTATTACAAACGATAAAGATAGTATGGTAAAAATATATCCGGTATCACAACCAAAAAAGACAAGATATGTCTCAATAAAAGATAATAAATACATCAAAAAGTTAGGTACGGGTGAATATAATATTGTTGTTTACAATAAAGAAGCAGAGATAAAGCAGGTGGTGAAAATCAAATCAAGAAAATCACATACACTAAACGCAAACCTAACAAAAGAATATTATCTTCAAAACGTAACTCCTAATCCGTTAAACTTCATAACAGCAAATAAAAACAATATTATGTATATTGGATCTGATACGGGATTGTTAAAAACAATAAGCTCTAATGCAAAAATTGAGACTGTAAACGACAAGATAAGTTTTAAAGAAATACAATGGTATAAATATAATGATGGTGTTGGCTTAACTAGTGAAGGTAAGTTATATAAAATTCCAGAATTCAAAGAGATACCAACACCATCACTTAATGAAAGTATCAATTATGTTAGTTACTCTATTGCAGATAACAATAATGTTTTTTACTCAGATGGAAAAAAAATATATAACCTTAGCGATGGAAAAATTAATAAAATATACGAGGATAATAAAGAAAGAATAAATATTTTAAATAACAGGCGTCAGCTAAGCTTTACAAAAACTGTTGGTTTAAATCAATTCAAACAAAGATATGAAACAATGACTTATGTGCAAAATAAAGATACTGGTATGACAAGTAAGAAGGTTGATGGCTATGAGTTAAGTTGGTCTCCAGATGGTAAAACTTTAGTTTCTTCTGGTGATGATGGACCAGTAACATTATACGATCAATATCTTAATATTAAAAACACTGGTGTAGATGGAAATGTTTATGGAGTTAAATGGTTAGATAACAACATATTTCTTTATAGTAATTCTAATCAACTCTATTCCTATAATATACAAAATAAAATCAGTAAAAAAATATCAGAAATACCTGGCACTGGTTCAATTTCAGCAATATATCCATCACCAGAAAGTGATTATATATATATTGTTAGTCAAAAAGATCAAACAGGAGTTAGTTTGCTAACTTATAAAATTGGTTTGAATAATCAAAAAAATGACTCCGAATCATTATTGTTATCTCTATTTTTACCAATAACACATTATAATTGTTATATCACATATATGAATGTTAATACTTACACTATAGTTATTAATCAGCTTACAAGAACAAGTAATTGTAAAGATAGTGCAGGTAAAGAGTTTCAAAATCTTGGCTTTGATATTAATAAATATAATGTAGTTGTTACAAACCAATAAGATTGGTGTTTTGGGCGAAGTTTTTGCTAATAACATCTGCGTCGGTAGTAGTTATGATGGTCTGATAATCCTTTAAGTAGCCTGTTAGGCTTTTACGTCGTGCACCATCTAGCTCACTAAACACATCATCTAGTAACACTATTGGTTTTATTGACCGAAACTGTTCTATGAGTTGTTTTTCCAAAATCTTTAGACTTAGAACGAGTGTGCGGGTCTCGCCACGTGATGCAGTGACATCTGCTGGTTGTTGACGTATAAATACCCCCAGATCATCTCTATGTGGCCCATAGGTAGTAAAACCACGTAGGGTATCTAGTTGTATATTCTGTTCAAGTTTATTTAGTAGGCTAGTTTCATAATTGTAAATATTTATATTGGTTTTATATATTAACTCTATATTGGTTTTGCTGTCAGCTATTTGACTATATATATCAGATATTTTTACATTCAAATCGTCAATAAGTTTTATTCTTTTTGTGACAATATCACCAGCTATTTTACATAGCCTTATATTCCAAACAAATATTTGATGTTTTATTGATTCTGGAGATTGTTTTAATAGTCTATTTCGCTGGAGTAGGGCACGTTTATATTCAGCTAGCAATTTATCATAATGTTTATCTGTTTCAGACAATATATTATCAATAAACACTCGACGTAAATCTGGCGAGCCAGTTAATAGTCGCATATGTTCTGGTTCAAACAAAACAACAGGTAGTTTATCTTCGAAATTTAGCCTTTTTTTTGTTTTACTGTTTAATTCATATATCTTTTCTGATTTGTCTGATATTTTTTTAATTTTTAATATTCTACTACTTCCACTATAAACACTATCAATTCTTGCCCAGTCACAATTATTGTTTATTGTATCTATTATATTTGCTCGGTATGGTTTTAAGCCACTTATCAACAAAACTGATTCTAGTAAATTTGTCTTGCCACTAGCATTTGGTCCGACAACAATATTTACACCAGGTGATAACTCAACAGCAAAATCTATATATGATCGAAAATTTTGCAATCTTAAACTTGAAATAACAGTAGACATTAAAAATACTATATACCAACCACAATATCGATGCTAACTAAGATTTTAATGGCATCACTAAATATGTCTGGTCTGGAGCCTCTTGTGAGGTAATTAGACATGGCTCCAGCTTGCCATTAAAGCTAAATGTGACTTGTTTAGTACCTATTGAATTCAGGGCGTCTAATAAGTATCTAGAGTTCAAGGTAACTTCACCATCACCCGAAATTTCGGCACTAGCACTAGAATTATTTTCACCCAGTTGTGAAGCTATCGAAGTAATACTAATCTTCTTTGAATCTTCATCTACTTTTATTGTCACACTTCCAGCACTTTCTCTAGCAAACAAACTAGATACTTTTGTAATAGCAATAAATTCATCACGAGCGAGTTTGGCTGTAACTTCAAACTTTTTGGGTATTAATTTTCTATAATCAGGGTAGTTTGCGTCGATAAGTTTTGACACAAGTTCAATATCATCCACAACAAACAATACTTGTTGCTTGTCCGCAAAAACGTCTATGTTTTCAGCAGTGTCTGGAATTATACGCAACAATTCATGCAAAGCACTTGCAGGAACTAAAAGTGATATATCCTGTTTGGTTTTGATTAATTCTTTCTCGCTTAATCTATAGCTATCGGTTGCAGCTGCATATAATTTTCCATCTACTACATGTAGAAGAACTCCTGTTAATACTGGCCTAGATTCATCGTTACTAGCCGCAAAAACAACTTGACTTAAACCTTTTTTAAACTCTTTGGCGGGGATAGACCATTTAACACCATCCTCTACTGTTGGAATATCTGGAAAGTCATCGGCTATAACACCATTTATGGTTGAGCTATATTGATCAGTGCTTATGTGTAGTTTAAATTCATCTAGTTCAAGATCAATAACCCCAGAAGGTAAGCTTGATATATATTCTTGCATCAACCGGGCTGGAACTGTTATTGAGCCTTCTGTTTTTATTTTTGATCCAATTTTTTCAGATATAGCTATTTCAAGATTTGTAGCTGATATGTTTAGCCTATTGTCAATTGTTTTTAGTATTACATTGCTTAATATTGGTAATGGGTTTTTATTAGCCATGGCTATTTTAGCAACGTTGTTCAATGCTTTACTTAAATTTTCCTGGGTTACTTGTAGCTTCATTATTAATACTCCTTATTACTTATTAATATATAGTAGTTTTTATAGGCTGTGTGAATAATGTGTGAAAAGTAATCACCAACAGATAAAATATAACTAAATTTCCTGTGCAAAACTGTGTGAATATTTATGTATAACTTGTTTATAAAATTAACTATAAATAAACTACTTTTAGATATATGTGTTTTATGTGTATAAGTTAAGTAAACTATACACAGTTTATCAACTTGTTTAAACACACCCTGTCCACAAAACAAAAAACTATCATACATATAATCTATCCTTAATATCTTTAATCTGATCTTTTAATAGGGTATCAAACTGTAATTCTCGGGTCATTTTTTCAACAGAGTGCATAGCTGTTGTGTGGTCTTTGCGTCCAAGTTCCTGTGCTATTTTTGGAAAGCTCATATGTAATTCACTCCTCAGTAAATACATTGACACTTGTCTTGGTATTACTATATCTTTGTCACGGCGGGGACTTAGCACTTCATCAATACTAACCTGGTAATATTTTGCTGTTTTTTCAATGATTTGTTTAGCAGTTACGTGTTTTGGTCGAGCGTGTTGTGATCCAAACAAAGATTTTGCAAGATCTATTGATGGACTTAAGTTTCGCATTTCACAAAAAGCAAGCAGTTGATTTAACTCACCTTCAAGCTCTCTAATATTTGACTGAACCTTTTTAGCTAGAAAATCTACTAAATCGGGTTCAAGAGTTACACCACTCTGATTGGCTTTGTTTTGGAGAATTGCGCAACGTGTTTCAAAATCAGGAGCACTTATGTCAACCGTCATACCCCATTCAAACCTACTTCGTAATCTATCCTCTAGGGTTGGTATTGACTTGGGTGGCTTATCACTACTGATTATTATTTGTTTATTAGCTTGGTGTAGGGCATTGAAGGTGTTAAAAAATTCTTCCTGAGTCTTTTCTTTACCTGTAATAAACTGCATATCATCTACGATTAGTACATCTGCAGTCCGATAATGGCCGGTAAAATCTGATATTTTCTTGTATCTAATAGCATCGAAAAATTCTTGAACAAACTGTTCACTGCTAATATACACCACCTTTACACCGGGTTGCGTGTTCATTATAGAGTTGCCAACAGCTTGAATAGGATGTGTTTTACCGAAACCGACACCACCATATATAAATAATGGGTTGTATTTTGTGCCAGGATTAGCGCTTATTGCCTGGCAGGCAGCATAAGCTAGCACGTTTCCACCACCAACGATAAAATTATCAAAAGTCTATCGCTCATTTAAACCCTGTCTGTAAGTATGGGTTATTGAAGGGGCGCCATTTATTTGGAGCGAAGATTGTGGGCTGTTTCGTTTTTGATTATCTTGAACAACAACAACTTCATCGTCATTTTTTTTACTATTTTTTGGTTTGCTAATGGCTGAATATATTTTAAAATCCAAAGTAATATCACTTGCGCCATTTTTGGCTAACATTTCATCTAGAAGTTTTTTATATTTTTTCTCTAGCTGTTGTTTGGTGAATATGTTTGGAACGCCAATAGTTAGTACATTGTCTTGACTACGTAAAACCCGAGTGTTTTTAAACCAAGTAATATAACTACCATGAGAAACTGTTAGCTCTATTTCACCAACTATTGTTTGCCATAGTGCTGTATCACTCATAATACTAAAACTCCCTCAGCACATATTTAATATGTCTTATTTCGATAAATGTATACACTCTACTATACAAAATACTAGTATAGTTTTCCACAGAAATTTGAAAATTAATTCATTTAATGAAGATATAAGCTAAAACAGGGGTAAAGTTATACACACACCAACTCCACAACTGTAATTGCAGTGGAAAACTAGTGGTTTATTGTGGATAAAATATTGTAATAGGTAGCTTAAAATATGTATATTTTACATATTGCTATCGTAAAATAATATGGCTTATGCTTGCATAAGCCTACAGCTATATGATAAGGTTAATATCTGAATTATGCCTAAACGAACTTTTCAACCAAAGAAGCGCAAAGCAAGCAAAAGACACGGCTTTTTAAAGCGGATGTCTTATCGTGCTGGTAAATTGATATTGAAGCGTCGCCGCCAAAAAGGTCGCGCTCGTTTAAGTTACTAAATCTGTTTTGCAAAATGTATATAATATGTATTTTTTACAGTACAATTATTAAAGTTAACTAATAAAAGGTTATTTTGATAAAAAAGCTTTATAGATTTCATGGTTTAGGTAGTTTGAATTTTGTTTATCGCAGAGGCCAAACCACTAGATGTCCGTATTTTGGCGTACGATATATCGTTAATAACCGCAACAATTCATATCGCATAGCAGTTGTTGTTAGTAAGAAGGTAGCTAAAGTGGCTCCAAAACGAAACCGTATTAGGCGTCGTGTTTATGAAGCTGTGCGACCTATGGCAAGTAAATATTTAATGAAAGAAGATGTAGTAATAACCATATTTGATGATAGATTTTTAACTGCACCGTTTGATGAAATAGAAAAAAGTTTAGAAATTCAGTTAAAAAAAATTGCCAATAATCGAAAATACATAAATAACCAGTAAAACAACTTAACTTGACTTATACTGAAACCTCGACTCACTTTGAGCTAATTTCGGACAAGAATGAAGCAGTTTTCACTGATGGATAGGTGTCTGTAGGCACATTGACGGCAGAAAAACTAGTTGTGCCCAAATGAAATAGCTCAGATAGGCCAGGGATTTTGCGTAAGTCAAGTCAAGATATGATAAAATTGTTTTAAGTATGTTTCATTTTATTGGGCAAGTATTTAATACATTGATAGCTCAACCGATATTTAATCTGTTGGTTATTATTTTGGCATTATTACCAGGGCATAACCTGGGTGTAGCAATTATTATATTTACAATACTTGTACGCCTAGCACTATACCCACTCTTGAAAAAACAGCTTCATCATGCGATGGCTATGAAAAAACTTCAACCCGAAATGAGGCGCATCAAAAAAGAAGCCAAAGGTAACAAACAGCTCGAATCCCAACTAACCATGGCATTGTATAAAGAAAAAGAGATAAATCCATTTGGCTCTATAGGTATTATTATAGCTCAAATGCCTATACTTATCAGCTTGTACTTAGCAATATCTAAAATAGTAAAAAACCCTCAAAACCTAGTTAATCAAACATATAGTTGGGTTCAACATATGCCATATGTACAAGGTTTGGCGACAGATATTCATAAGTTTGACGAAACATTTATCGGCCTGGTTGACCTAACCAGGTCTGCTATCAGTCCAGCTGGAATATACTGGCCAGCAATGATTATAGTTTTTGGTAGTGTGATTGGCCAATATTATCAAAGTAAACAACTAATGATGACCGGTGGCAAAAAAGCCCCAAGTTTAAGACAGGTATTAAAAGACACCGCTGCAGGCAAAGAAGTGGATCAAGCAGACGTTCAGGCAGCAACTGGCAAATTTACACTTTATTTGATGCCTTTTTTGCTTCTGTTTATTGGTGTCAAGGTAGCGGCCGCATTATCACTATACTGGTTAGTTGGTAGTGTTATTGCTATCATCCAACAACGAAGAATACTAAATCAGGATGTTCTAGAGATGGAGGCAACATTTGACAATTTGCCGGTTGAAGCAGAAATAGTTAACACTCCTAAAAAATCAAAAAAACCTAGCAAAAAAAATAGTAAAAAATCAAAAAAGAGGAGGTAGATACATGGAAGAATCAATAATATATGCCAAGAAATACTTAGAAGACCTACTGTCATTTTTTGGTTTAAACACAGACGTACACGCTAGCACCGAAGATGATGTTATAGAGTTATCAGTACCGTCAACCCATATGAATGGTTTTCTAATAGGTCAGCGTGGTGATACTATGCGAGCATTACAATACATGGTTGCCAACACACTAAAAAATAACAATTATGAATACTGTCGGGTAAATGTTGATATTGCGGACTATAAAAAACATCACCAAGAAGAACTAGCTGTAAAAGTCAGAGAGTGGGTTGCAGATATTAAAGCTAACAATAGAGATATGCAAATTAGGCCGATGAACGCTGCTGACAGGCGTATTGTTCACAAAGTTGCTGATGAGCACGGCTTAGATACTGAATCATTTGGTGAAGGTCGTGATAGGCATGTTGTTATCAAAGCCCCTAATCAACAATAGTGCTTGGTTATCTATGATTCTTTTTTGATTTGCGCTTTTTCTTGGTTTTGGTCTTTGGTTTAGCTTTGGTTGTTTCGCTATTTTCGATAGTATTCTCAGTAGTATCTGTATCTATTTCAGTCTCATTTTCTTGTGTTGTTTCTGTTAAGGTATTTTGTTTATTTTTTTCAGCATCTTTTTTCAAACCTTGTATTTGTTTCCATATTATCACCAAGGGAACTACCATAATCCCAGCCAATACAACAATACCAAACCATGGTATTTTCTTGCCAGTGTCATCTAGTGAGTCAGGGTTTGCAGGTGCCCCAGTCACTCTTAATATTTGCATATTATTGGAATTTTTTAAAATATCAGCACTACCACTACTAGTTCCATTTGACATATTTCCGGCGTCTTGTTTGAGATTGTTGTTTTGGTATAGCGAACTACTAGAACTCTGACCTTGAATATATTTAGTTGTGGCGGCATCAGCTGGTTTGGTGCCGGTGTATGGTGTAGCGATAGCAAAAACAGGCAAAGAGTATATCGTCAATACACCAAAAACTCCAATTAACGATATCCATAACTTTTTCATATACTATATTTTACAGTTTCAATCAAAAACATCCTAATAAATATTAAACAAAACTTTTTATAACATTTTTTGACTAGACAAATATTTAACCATTGTGTATACTATGGTTATGAGTGATTTAACTGTATTGAATGTAAAGATAGATAAAAAACTTAAACAGCAAGCTCAACAAGTAGCTAAAGATTTAGGTCTACCAATAAGTACAGTGGTGGCTGGTAATTTGCGTGAATTTGTCAGATCCAGATCGATAACTATAAGCGATCCACCTAGACTTAAACCCAATGTCGAAAAAGATTTATTAGCAATATCCAAGCAGGCCAAACAGGGTAAAGACATATCACCTAGTTTTGACAATCTAAACGATGCGTTTGAGTGGCTAGATAAATAAATGGAAATAATATTTTCAAAAACGTTTCAAAAACAGTACAAAAAACTTCCCCAAAAAATCAAAATACAAGTCAAAAATCGTATTGAATTATGGCAAGAACAACCAAACAATCCATTACTTAGGTTGCATAGGCTAGATGGAAAAATGTCACAATTTTATAGTATAAATATTACAGGTGATATTAGAGCATTGTATGAAATAGTTGATGAAAATGTGTATATATATGAAATGATTGGCACACATTCGCAGCTGTATGGATGATATTATTTTGTCTGAAGGGCTTTTTTGTAGACTAGTAGGGTTTGTTCGGCCATACGTTGCCAGCTAAATTTTTTAGATCTTTCAAGGCCTTTTTTTATCAAACTATGTCGCAAGCCGTCATTAGTCAAAACTTCATTTATGCATTTTGCAATATCTCCAACATCGTATGGGTTGAAATAATACGCAGCATTACCATAAACTTCTGGCAAGCAAGTTGCATCACTGCTAACAACCGGTGCACCATGTTTCATAGCCTCCAATCCTGGCAATCCAAAACCTTCACTCAAGCTAGGGAATATGTAGGCCTTGCAACCCTTGTACAACCATTTTAACTGGCCTTCTGTGACATATCCGGTAAATACAACCGAATCTTTAACACCCAGCTGTTCAGCGGTCTTTATGTAACTATCATAGACACTGTCGCGACGCCCAGCCAAAACAAGCAGTAGGTTAGGGTGTTGTTTTTTTAAGACAGCAAACGCTTGTATTAAACGTTTTAGATTTTTGTGTGGTTGGGGTCGACCTAGGTAAAAAATAAACTGTTTGGTTTGAAGTTTTTTTATTGGCTCTATGGGGTCTTCGATAAAATCAGCCGATTCGTAGGTGACAGTTATTTTGTTTGGGTTAATTTTGGCAAATTTGACAATATCTCCCTTGATAAATTTAGTAGGTACTATAACAAATTTACTTTTTTTGGCCACTTTTTTATTTACATATTTATACACCCGTTGTTTAAATGTAAACACTAGCCAGTTTTTAGAAGGGTTTCTAAACCGAGTAGTTGTTAAATCATGCATAGTGGTTACAGTTCGGCCTTTGTACCATATCGGTTGTTGGACAATTGCAAAATGCACCAGGTCTGGTTTAAGTGATTCAATTTGTTTTTTTAACTCTGTCTGCTCGGCCCAGGTAAATTCTTTGACAGGGCACAGTATTTTTTCAAAATTTTTGTTTTGCGGTTTCCATGTTTTAAAATCTGCTGGAGTAAGTAATATTAAATAATTGTTAATATTATCTATTTTCTGCAAATAAATAAGCAAGTTTGAAACATATCTGCCTGTAGAGGTGTTTAACTCTCGTGCATCAATAACTATCCGTACCATATATATATTGTAACGCTAAGGCTAAGCCACAACTATTTAATTAATGGGTTAATTATTTTTAAGTTGTCAATATCTTTAAAATAATCAATATTGGCAGTCCATAACACTACGTCGTTAACTATTGCTGTTGCGCCAATAATAGCATCACCAAGGCTTGTTTTCTTTGATTGTTTTATAACTATAGCCATATCAATTATTTCATTAGTTATTGGTAGATTATAAGATTCTTCAAATATAGTTTTTAGTATCACTAATTCTTGTGCTTGAATTCCTGGGTAGCCCAAAGCCTCTATTTTTGTTATTGGGCTGTGAGCTATGTCTATTTTAGAGATGGTATTTAGGTTTAGAGTGCCGTTTGCCAAATAAATAATAATATTTGTGTCTAGTAATATCATATCAAACTCTATTTGGGATATTTCTATCTTGTCTTTGTTTTTTTTGCCATTCGACAGGATTAGAAATTGTACCAAAGGCTTTAATTTTTTTAAGCATTAACAAATGCTGTTTTAATACGCTCATGATTTTGACTGTGTGATAATATTG
>CAYQBK010000002.1:0-2569 GCA_964415715.1 uncultured Candidatus Saccharibacteria bacterium | reverse complement strand
CGAGCTATTTCTAAAAGAATGTGAATGGCGCTATAATAGAAATGATGCACAAATGGAACATGAGCTCAAAAAGCTACTTAACAATTACATTAAACAACACAAGAAAGGGCTAGCTTAGCAGTTTTTGCTGGGCAAGAGCCTTGCTATTTGCTACTAAAAGTTTACTATACACCTGCCAGGCTAGGCCATTTTCATCTGTGTATGGAGCGCCATATTTGACAAACCTATTATTGATAAAAAAATTATTCGATTTCTCGTTGGCTAACAAGGCGCGCATATTGATTGTTTCAAAACCATTTTCGGATAATATATGCTCGATAGCACCTACAACCTTCGTTCCAATCCCCAGACCGCGAATATTTGGGCTACCAATCAACAGACTAACTGACGGCGACGGAACATTATCATATTGAACAGTCCATATCTCCAAACATCCAACAATTCTTCCCTTATATTCAATCATCCTAATTATTTCATTTCTGCTTTTTAACATAGACTTTAGTCGAGCTAACTCTGTTTCTGCAGACGGCTCAAAGTCGTCTGCCACAACAACACCCATAGCGCGCAGTGTCTCTCGCCCTTGCTCGCCCTGCAACCATTCGACACTAACCCGTGCATCCCGCCATGGATCTGTCCGAATAAGCCTAATATCAGTGTCAACAATAATAGTTTTAGGTATTTTATTTTTTGAGAAAATAGGCATATATATGACTGTACACTTTTTATAACAAAATTCATATACTTTATATTCTCGCACACTTATGATATAGTACACTTTATGAGCGAATCTTACCCACATTTTCGAGATTTGATGGAAATAAATAAACCAGTTCTAAACTTTGACGATCGAGACAAGCCTAAAAATGCACCCGACTATGGAACAGCTTTTTTTGAAGGCCCAATGTCAATATACGGTCAACTACTAAAGCAAAAGGTTGTTCGTAGTAAAGATGGTACTAGAAGCTCCAAAATAAATTTTTATTCACTTGGTGCACCAAGTCCAGAGTTAGCCGAAGCTTTAAGACAGTTTTATCTTCGACAGTCTCCTGAATCATTAACTTCTCGTTTTGAGGCTCCTGTAGTCGATAATGCAAGTAAGAAACGCCTTATCAAAGGCAATCTCAAACAGCTAACTGGAGAGGATAGATATACTTACATATCAGTGGTAGCAACAAATGAGATAGGCAACGTGATTGCACATGCCCAAGCAAGGAAACTGCGTAAATCAATTAAAAATCCTCAAGTACTAGAGATAGGTATACAAACCGATGAAGAATATGGCGGTATGGGAATAGCCAAACAACTATTGAGCCAATCAATTGAAATAGCAAAGAAAAATGGCGTTAAATATGTACAAGTATATACAACAAATAATAATACAAATGTTATACGATTGATTAATGGACTTACCGAAAAATATCCGATAGCATTTGGCACACAAAATGGAAAAGCAGGTTTCGAGCCTGGCCAATTCATATGCTGGATACGCATTAGCGACAAAGAGCCAATAGAACCAAAGAACAGTAAAGCAAACCACAATAATAAACTGATAAAGTCAATAAGATCGATGGGATCCAAAGCCATAGAAATAGCATTCGGAACTTCACAAACAGATATTACGGAACCAGATACAGAAATAATAGAGCCCGTCCCATACGGTCCGGTTCAGAGCGCCCCAACGCCAAATATTGAAGAAAAGTACAGGGAGGAACTGATTGCGATCCTTATAGATGAGGACCCTACTCTAAGAAACAAGAAGAAAAAGAAGAAAAAAACTAGATAGTCAAAAACTTTATAGCTCGTTCTACAAATATATCTTCGTGTTTTATATTTGGTTTTAGCAAACTAACTGCCTTTTTTGCATCAATCCACACCGTGCCATCGTGTTCGTTATCCATTTTTTGTTCATCTGCAACATATTCGGCAACGTAGTAGTGTGTTGTCTTGTCAAAATATTTATTCATATAGGTAAACTTTTCAGTTTTTGCCCCTATGTAGGTTTTTAGCTCTGTCCTTACCCCACATTCTTCGGCTATTTCACGCAAGGCTGCTGATTCTAAACTCTCACCCACATACACAGTTCCCTTCGGTAAATGATACGATATTTGTTTGTCATGTCTTGTCAGTAATAATATTTGTAGCTGGTCAGCTAAATATTTGTACACCACACCACCCGCCGCAATACCGTATTTGCCATATGGTTCACCACTAGAAAAATATTGTTTGGAGTAGTTAGCTAGGTTGTATTTCATGAATCCAGTTTTACTCTTTTATATTTATAGCCACCAAAATCTCGTTCCATATAGCCATAGTCAATAAGTGAACGCCGAAGCAGTGCCCAGTCATCAAAATTATGCCAGTTTTTTAATATGCCATTTACCTCAGCTTCGCTATAGATTTTGTCATATTCAAACTTGGTAGCCAAATACTCAACTGCTAGCAATTTATCCTTTAGTTTACTAGGCCACGCCACTAGAACCCCATTTTCATCCAAAAACCTATATATGTTTGTCATATCTTTTCAAAAATCCATCAATAGTATTTGTAAGCATACCAAGACTAGATCGTA
>CAYQBK010000001.1:0-23156 GCA_964415715.1 uncultured Candidatus Saccharibacteria bacterium | reverse complement strand
CAAACCGGCATACGCATGCTAACCCCGCTATCCATCGAATAATTAGCGATCCATTATTTGTATATATTTTTGATATAATTGAGTTGTTGGTAAATCCAGGATAAAAAATATCCATGTCTCTGGAAGAAATATTTTTCTGGTGCACAAAGTACGAGACTCACTATTAACTAACAAGGAGTCGACATTATGTCTAAAATGCCAAAAGACGAGCAACTAGACTGGTATGAACGAACACATAAACATTGGCGTTCGTGGGGTTCATGGTTTAGTTGGGGTTCTCCTGTGGGGTTAGGATTATTTATCTTATCTGTTGCAGGAGCAATCTGGATTATCAGCCAGATTTAACCCACTAAGTAAATAAGCAGTACCTAAAACGTACTGCTTATTTATATTTTATATATTCGAGCAGTTATTAGTAAATACTCCCTTTTCAGCATTGATTATTCTGTATTTTATTGTATAATATATTTATATGGATAGCCCCTCATTCGATGAATTATTTGATATGCATATTTCAAATTGTGGTATTAGGTATGATGATCTTGAACCTGTACAACAGCTTAAGTCGGCAATTAGAAGTGTGTCTGAAGACTTCTCAAACTGCCCGGTACTAATTAGACAAGGTGAATTTGCCCTAGATGCAGTCATTTGATATGCGGACATATACCACCAAATGCTTCATAGACTAGATGAAGAAAAAGATAAAAGACATGAAGACGCAGCTTATACTGCCGGTTTAATAAGTAAGTTTATTAAATTTGCAGAATCTGTTGAAATTAAAGTTCCGGATGAAATGAGAACAGCAACACCAGAAAAGATTATTGATATGTCTACAAGCTTTGCCAACGAAACTATTGAACTTGCTCGTATGGAAGCGCTTTTACGTATAGCCGAATTTGCGAATATGCATGTCGGCTGTTATGGATCCTTAAAAATGCGAGCCCGCAAGAAAAAGAAAGCTTTTACAGCTACTATTTGTACTTCGGATAGTCTTACCGAAACTATTATCGATCCTGAAGAATATCTAGCTATTATCGAAGTAGATTCTGATAAATAACAAATAAACTGGACAAATTCTATTTTTAGTGTATTATACTTTTTTGTACTTACAGTGGTACCGTCCTACAAAAAAGGAGAACATATGCCAGGTAGCTTCGAGCCGTCAATCAAGTTCAAGATTGGCATGAACAACCTGAACATCCAGCTTCTTGGCGCAGCCAAAACGCACCGCAGGGCGACACTCTAAAATGCCCAAATGCCCCCTCCGAATTAACCTTCGGAGGGGGGGGCTTTATCCTTTTTAGACTATGCTACTGGGCCGTTTTGCGACGGAATAGAATTGCGGCAATTGGTATAGAGACAATCAAAATTCCAAGGCTCCATAAAACTGCCGCCCAGGCGTAATTACCAACAGGAACACCGAGCATTAGGGCCCTAACAGCGTTAATAACTTGTGTAATAGGTTGGTTTTCGGCAAATGCTTTTAGGTACTGATTCATATTGGTAGTTGGAACAAAAGCACTACTGGCAAAAGTTAACGGAAAGATTATTACAAAAGATAGCCACTGTACACCCTCAACACTTTTTGCTAAAACGCCCATTATTGCCATTAACCAAGAAAAAGCCAGAGTAAAAAGTACTAAGATTCCGGCTATTGCCAACCAGTCCAAAAAGCTAGCACTGCTACGAAAACCAAGCACCAAACCGGCAAGTATCATTACGGTAGTAGAAATAGTATTGCGGAATAAATCAGATATAACATGCCCATTTAATACGGCAATGTTTGACATAGGCAAAGACCTAAACCTATCTACAATACCCTTTTGCAAATCGTTTGTAATAGCTAAAGCTGTTGTAGTTGAGCCAAATGCAACGGTTTGAACGATAATGCCTGCCATAAGAAAACTTAAGTACGATACTCCCGGAGGTAACGATAGTGATATTGCCCCACCAAAAACTGCTGAAAAAAGTACCAAAAACATAATAGGCTGAAAGAATGCCCCTAATAGCTGGTCGGTGTTGCGTACTATATGGGTCGTACTGCGTTTTACCATTACTAAGGAATCAATAATAGAAAGTACCCATTTTGGTTTTTTCTCGAATACAAGTTCTACAGCCATTATTTTTTACCGCCTTTCTCTACCTTTTTCTGCTTTTGTTTGCTAGTTAGCGATAGGAAAACATCGTCAAGTGTAGGCTTATGTATTGCCATTGACTTGATTGAAATTTTGGCCTTGGCGAGCTTGGCTAGAGTACTGGCAACATCTTTATTGGAATCTTTAATAATTATGCTATTTGTAAATTCTTTTTCGTTGGTATCTATGACTAAACTGCCCAGCGTATCATTAGCCAGTTGTAATGATTTTTGATTACTAAATTTAAGCTCTAACCTATCCTTGCCAATTTTACTTTTGAGTTCCGCGGATGTACCTTTGGCGATAACCTTGCCACCATCAATTACCACAATCGAGTCTGCCAGTTGATCGGCTTCTTCTAAATATTGGGTAGTAAGTAGAATTGTTGCACCCTTAGCTACCAAATTATTGATTATTTTCCACATAGCAAGTCGTGACCGTGGGTCAAGACCAGTTGTTGGCTCGTCTAGGAAAATAACCGGCGGTGTAGCAATAAGGCTTACGGCCAAATCTAATCGGCGGCGCATACCACCGGAATAGGTTTTTGCAGGTCTATCGGCAGCTTTAACTAGGTCAAACTCTTCTAATAGTTCATCGGCGCGTGCCTTGGCGCTGTCTTTAGTTAAACGATAGAGCCTACCCATCATAACTAAGTTTTCACGACCAGTAAGTAGTTCATCTACGGCTGCTGATTGACCGGTCAAACCAATAACTTTGCGAACTTTGTCGGCATCTTCTTTAACATCATAGCCCTCAACTGTTACCGTACCACTATCGAAACTCAGCAAAGTACTTAGAATACGAACTGTAGTAGTTTTACCTGCGCCATTTGGCCCCAGTAGGGCTAGCATTGTACCGCGCTCAACTGTAATGTTAATGCCTTTAAGCACTTCGTTATCGCCAAAAGACTTTTTTAGGTTTTTTACAACTATTGAATGTGAGCTGTTTGACACCGGCTATTCTCCTATAATATTTCAAACTAGTATACAGCTTTCTTGTTAATTTGTAACTAGCAAAAATAGACAACCTAATAAACCCATTAGATGGTAGATTTGGGGCTTGGAAAGATAAACTTATGCCTCAGCGTGGGTTATCAACAACCCACCTTTACAATGCTTTGCAGCTTCTTCTATAGAATAACGTATTAGGTGTGAGTCGACTTTCTTGGTATTTGGTCGGCAGGTTACCTTGTTAGTGCAGTTGACATCTACGAATAGATCATTCGTCGGTACATCGAAAACCAGGGCAAAGAAGAAGCTGACCAAAACAACCTTGAGTTGTTTTGAAACAGGCAATACCGCGAGCGTAGTGGTATCGGTGATCAATTTAACTAATAGTTCGATTTAATGCAATAATATAGATATGAAGCTCGAACCAGATAAGCAATTTAAAGTAACGGTTGATGCTGTGGTGGCCATTTTAGCTAAATATGGTTTAGTGCTTTATAGGTATAGTTTGGCAACTAGCGGTATCGAAAATACTACTATAATCGTGGAAACTGATGTGAAAAAAGTTGTTGTTAGAATTTATAGGCTAGAAAAAAAGCCATTGAGTGAAATCGAACTAGAAATAAATTTTATGAATTACCTTAATCTAAATGGTATATTAGTTCCAAGAATTATTTACAATAATAAAAAGAGTTTTTTAACTAAATTAATTTGGGATAAGAAAACATGGCAAGTTGTTGTTTTTGATTTTGTGGATGGTGAGCAAGCATTAGAGTATAATTCTGGGTTAATAATAGACATTTCGCACTGGCAAGCGCGAATGCATCTAATTAGTGAGCAGTATAATTATCCTGACAATTCACCGAAACTGAATAAGGTTTTATACGAAGATAACTTTCTGTCTTTGATTGACCTTGGGACGATAACTAACAATAGAATATTAAGTTTTTTGAAGCGCTCGAAAAACTATAGAGTTACACTAAGCGAAGAATTACCGTCTGGATTATGCCATCTAGATTATGATAAAGATAATATAATTTGCGACAAAAACAAGGTTAAGTCAATATTAGATTTTGATGATGTGGCTGTTGCACCATATGTTTTATGCCTTGGTTATACTTTATGGCATATATGGCGGTATGGCGGAAAAGAAATGGCAGACTTGTATCTAAAAAAATACGAATTATATAGACCGCTTAATGCTTTGGAAAAAAGTTTTATTAAATCTGTAATATTGTTTAGACACTATATGATAAGTGATTTGAATATTTTGAACGGCCATACATCTTCTGGAGATGCTGAGCAATATATAAAACTAGAGCACGAAATACTTAGTGGTCTGTAAACTGGTATAATGTATCAAATGAAAATTACCTACTTTGTGCACTCAATTACTAATGATAATGAAAAAGGCTTAGCCACCGGCTGGATGCAGGGTGAACTATCTAATGAAGGCGTTAAACGCGCAAAATTCTTAGCCGAGGATTTAAAAAACCAGCATTTTGACGCTGTATTTTGCTCTGATTTAGAGCGAGCTATAAATAGCACAGATATATTTTTTGCTGGTAAGTTTCCAAAATTTGTAGATTGGCGATTAAGGGAGTGTAATTATGGTAATTTCGACGGTCGTCCGGCTATAGAATTTAAGAGAGATCACGAGGAAGACTATATAGCCACCCCCTACCCTAGTGGAGAAAGCTATAAGGATGTTGAAGAGAGAATGAAAAGTTTTCTTGACGATTTAAAAAGGTTTAATTTCGAACATGTGTCTATTGTCGCGCACCAAGCGCCACAGCTCGCCCTAGACGTAATTCTAAAAAACCAAACTTGGCAAAGTGCGATTCAAAATGATTGGCGAAAAACAAAAAAGTGGCAACCCGGCTGGGAGTATGAATTACAATAATTAATTTTGAATTTTATATGGTCTTGGTTGAGCGTCTTATTTTATGATCATGATGTTAAGTGCGAATATTTGCCAGCTTTACGTCTAGAATGTAGCGAAAAATTTCTTCAACATTAGCATAGTTATGGTGCAATGCTGCAATTTATTCTGGACTTGCAAAACGACGCGCGTCAACTTCAAATCTTTTCTTAAAACTATGTAATTTTTCTAGATCGGCCATAAATAAAAGTTGGTAGCCCCTGTCTGGATACTGCCTGTTCGACTCAAGCTCAATAATTTTGTTCGTCTCCCAGTATCCTATTAGTTTGATGTTTTTAATTTCTGCATCAGCTTCTTCTAGGCATTCCCTTTTAAGCGCGTCTTGTGGCGATTCATTTTTCTCAATATGACCGCCCGGTAAGCCCCACCCCCTTTTTGGCTTGACCAATAAAATTTTATTGTCTTTAAAAACGGCGCACATTACTGATGTTATTGCACTTTGCTCTTTCGGTGGTTTTTCTGAAATGTTAAAGGTTACTTTGGTAGATTTTTCTTCACCCCAAAATACGACCGGAAACGAATATGATTTATTTTGCATACCATTCTAAAAAGTGGTGCCAGGCATCTTTGCGGCTTTTATAGCGCTCCTGTACGGCATCATTTCCATTCTCAAAAACTTCGGCAAGTGTTTTGCCGTTGTCGGCATCTAATGCGGTTACGGCCATATTGGGCGATTTGTCACTACTGCCCCTAGCTTCTTGTGTTATCTGACCTTCGAGCTCATTCTTGAAGATTTCAGTCGTGTGGCCGTCCGTATATGCCAGGTATTGGTGCAAAGTTACATGCCTGTCCTCTACATTGTGCATTAATCTCAGGAAATCTTCGGGCTTGAACCAATAGTTTATTGATTTCATATATGCACCCGGAAAGCCATTAAGCGCTCTGATATCCCAAGTATCGTCACTAACAATGACAGGCATATTTAGTTGCTGAAAAGCTCTGTACGCTTTATCGCGAACAATTAGTTCTGGGTCTTCACCCTGAATTTCATCAATATCCAAAGAAACTGGCTTAATTTCAATGCCATACTTGGCGCATGCAGTTTGCGCAAGCTGGATCTTGTCAACATTGGTTGTGGCAAAATATATAGTATTCATTATGGTATTATACATAACAGATGCTAATATTTTGGTAAAATAGTAGCTATGGAAACAGAGATAGAAGCTAAATGGTTAAATATAAATATTGATGATTTGCGCAAAAAACTTAAAGGCATTAATGCCAAATTGATTCATCCCGAAAGATTTATGATTAGGAGTGTTTTTGATTACCCCGACAGTAGTTTAGAGAAAATTGGTGGTTGGGTTAGGGTTCGCGATGAGGGTGATAAAATTACGATGAGTTACAAACAGTTAAATGATAGGACATTACATGGGACCAAAGAAGTGTCCGTTGTTGTAGATAATTTTAACTTAACCTGCAATTTTTTAGAATCTATTGGTTTAGTTTGTCGGGCTATACAAGAAACCAAACGCGAAAGTTGGATATTTGGAAACGTAGAAATAGAACTAGACACTTGGCCCTGGATACCGAGTTTTATTGAAATAGAGGCGCCTAATGAGCAAAAGTTAAAAGATGCCGCCTTAAAGCTAGGTCTAGATTATACTAAAGCGCTGCATGGCAGTGCCGAGACGGCATATCAGGCCGTTTACAATGTAACAGAAGAAGAAGTCGATAACTGGAGTGAAATTCGTTTTACAGAAGTGCCCGACTGGATAGAGGCTAAGAAAAAATAAGTGAAAATTAATGAAACTATTTTATATTTAGGACAAGAATATCATCTTGAATATAAAGACACTGATAGGTTTAGCATGCTGCCGTATGATAAATGCAAACAAGTATATGGAGTGTGTTTTTATGGCAATAAAATAGTAGTTGGGTTTAGTAGAAAAATGAAAAAATGGAGTTTAATTGGTGGAACGATTGAGCCGGGTGAATTATTCACCCAGACATTACGACGCGAAGTTCAAGAAGAGTCAAATATGAAAGTAATTAAAAGTTGGCCTATTGGTTATCAAAAAGTAGTTGAAGAAGATATATACCAGCTCAGATACGCTTGCGTTGTTGAGCCATATGGGGAATTTATTTCTGACCCTGATGCTACTGAGAATAATGGAGTTGATAAGATTAAATTAGTTGGGATAAACGAATTCATTAGCTATGTAAAATGGGGTCAAATTGGCGAACAAATGCTAAAGCGTTCAATTGAAAAACTGAAAATTCACATTTAATCAAAGAGTTTAGTGCCCTACTTGCAATTCCCTGAATTGAATCTCATGGGTAATTCATTACTGGCGTTGATTGTGCTACCAGACATCTTGTTTTTTAACTTTAAGCGCCCATGCGGTAGTATACTGACAACTAAACATAAATAAACTTGTTATTACAAAGAATATAGTGCTAGCAAGTGCTATGTTGGAATCTACAATTTTTTCGTCTAAAAACTTGTAACAAAATGCTAGTAATATTGGTACTAATATCAGAATGATTTTTATGACTAACACTAATGTAAAGGTAAGTTTTATATTAAATGATTTTGTCTGTGGATTGTGTTGAGTGTTTATGATTATTGGGGCAATATTTTTGGCGGTGTTGTGAACAGTAATTTTACTAGTTTTTACAATGCTAGTTGGTATTTTGTATAGCAGATATATAGACATTGCAATAACTATTGCAACAATCACTACGCTGAGTAAAATCATCAATACATTAGGACTACTGCTTGTTGCTACTGGTATAGGTGTTTCGGTGGGTGTATTGTTGCTAGCCGGGCCAATAAAATGATCTAACATTTTTTGAATATATTTTATGTAAAGCAAAAATATCCATAACCATTCAAGCGTACAGCTAATATAACCCAAACTGCCAAAGAAGTTAGCTACTCCTTTTTTAATGTTTATTTTTGTTTTCTTTTGCATATACTATAGAATATCATAATTTTGATCGCCGTAATTATAGCAACACCAAAAATAAAGACTGTATTTTGATGTGTGGCTTGAAGGCTAAAAAAAGTATTTTTTATCTCATCACTCATCATTTAAAAAAATGTAGTTTTAGTATTGGGTCTGCTATATTTATGGAGAATTGTTGTAGGCTTGGGTACTTTTAGAACGGTTGTAAAAATATTTTGCATAGTATTGTTCTAGATCTGGGCTGATGTTTGATAATTCTGAACCAATATAGGAATGAGCCTCGTTGTAATAGTCCTCTGCTGGGTAACCCGATAGCTTATCTTTTATTTTGTTGGCATCTGTGCGCTGTAGCTCGGCATCTATTAGACTAGCAAGCCTATCTTTCTCTGTACTACTTAGCCTACTATAGGCAACATGAAGCATTTCGTGTGCAGCGGTTACGATAGTAGTGTTAAATTCTGTTTCATTAGTGTTTTTTAAAATATATATATTGCGCCCAACTGTACAGCCAAGTTTTTTGTCCCCGCAGAGCTGTTTAATGCTATCCTGGTCAGCAAGGCTGGGTGACAGCCTAAGAAACAATCGCTTGCCCGTATCATTCATGCCTGCGCCGTTTGCAATATTTATCATTTCGGTTGATGGTTTGTGTGTAAATGACCAGAAGTAATCACCTACTGTGTGCACATTTTTGATTACAAAAAAGCCTACAACAAAAACAAGTAACAATATGATAAAGTCGATTTTTATTCTCACCTGCATATTGTACACTGCTATCTTAAGATTGTGTTTAAGATAAATGTTTCATGTTGAATATTATTATTGAAAAACATAGAGGCATCATTTGGTGTGACTTGATATAATGAGGCTTAGTATATAAGTTTTTGGAAGGATGTATTGTGACAGGAAAAATATGGCAATCTGATAGCAGTGAGTTAAACCCACTAGTGGAAGCATATACAGTTGGGCGTGATTACATAACCGACATGCAACTGATTGGATATGATATATTGGCTAGCAAAGCTCATGCCAAAATGTTGGCCCAAAAAGATGTTATAACTAGCGATGAACTGATTTCGGTTACTAAACAGCTCGATATTTTAGATGATTTAGTGAAGTCGGGTGAATTTGCCATTGATCCAGGGCTCGAAGATGGTCATACTGCTATAGAGGAATATTTGACCGAGCATTGTGGAGAAGTAGGCAAAAAGATTCATACCGGGCGCAGTAGAAACGACCAGTCTTTGGTGATGATTCGCCTATATTCAAAACAGATTATTGCTGATATAAAATCTGACCTATCGTTACTAGAGAAAACGTATGATGATGCTATTCGAAAAGTCGGTCATATGATAATGCCTGGCTATACCCACATGCAAAAAGCTATGCCTACTACAGTTGCGACATGGCTGGGAGCATACAAAGATGGATTTAGTGACGTCAACAAAGTGCTTGATAGCATATTTGTATATATTGATCAAAATCCACTTGGTTCAGCTTCGGGTTTTGGTATTTCAAATTTTGATAATGATAGGTCGATTACAACAAGTGAGCTTGGTTTTGCAAAGACCCAGGAAAATCCAATATATTGTGGTATATCACGTGGTTTGTTTGAAAATATTGCTTTGCAGGCTTTGTCACCAGTTATGATATTAGCCGGCAAGTTTGCAAATGACATGCTACTGTTTACCACATCGGAATTTGGTTTTGTCTACTTACCTCCAAATTATACAACCGGTTCGTCGATAATGCCTCAAAAACGAAATTATGATGTGTTTGAAATGATGCGTGGAAATTCAAAAGTATTTCATACATTACAGCTTCAAATACAGGATATTATTCTTGGTTTTGGTAGTGGATATCAGCGTGATTTGCAGATAACAAAACAAGCTTTTGTAGATGGTGTTAATCTGTGCCAGCAAACAGTAGTGTTATTGGCTGAATTAGTAAATAATTTACATTTCGATGAAGCCAAGTTGGCTAATGCCATGACTGATGATCTGTATGTAACAAACAAAGTTTATGATCTGGTTGCCAACGGCATGTCATTCCGCGAGGCCTATAAAAGTGTTAAAAAAGAACTGTTTTCTTAACTTTCAAAATTTATTGAATAAATAGAAAAGCTGTCAGATAATGTTAGTATAGTGATTGAGAATAATTTAATACCAGAACTTGACCGTAGGTCAGCTAGATTAAGAAGGTTCATGAAAGTAGCTACTGCTCTTAATGTAGGATATGGTTTATTTGGGCTAGTGACTGCTTTTTTAACTGGGACAAACCCTGCTTTGATTGCCGATAGCACTCATAATGCTCTTGATGGATTAGCTCATTCAGCACATACCAAAACTCACATAAAGGAACATAATCACGAGTCAGACACTCAATCTTCTCGAAAAGATGTAAAAAGAATTCGTCGAATAGCTGGTGGTTTTATGATAGCTGCTTCATGTCTAACTGGTGGCTATTCTTTGATTAACGTTCTGGAACCGCCCAGTAATGAAATTGATAAAACGGCTTTGATTGTTGAGCTCGGGTCTTTGGCTGCCAGTGGCGCGTTATTGGCCGGAGTAAGAGTCAATGCTGATGGTACAGCTGCGTATAGGGATGCGAGAAATCATTTGACAGTTGACGTTCTAGGGTCGGCCATCAGTGCAACGTCTATAGGTTTTACTTCATTATTGCCTACTGCCCCCGGTATTGGTGGGTTTACTGCTTCGGTGCTAACTTTTTCGGCCGGACTAAATACACTACTAGATACACATCAGCATTAGTGGCCGAAGGCTAGTTTTATAGCTATTACTACAATTCCAACAGCTGAGGCGCTAAATGCATACACTAGTGCCATTGATTTGGAAGCGTGGCTAGCTACACCGGCGTAATAGTTGAATATAAATAATACAGATAGAAAATATGCGTAACTTAGCCAAAACGCTATATCTAGCGATAATATGTTTATTGAGGCCAGCAGAAACAGTAGTATTGGAGTTATACTTACTGAAACGATCGCAAAACCATCGTTTAGTATTTCCATTCTTTTGGTGTGCGGTATTTTTGACTGGGTAGATATTTTTTCACCTACTATTTCTGAATACACTTCAGCCATAGTTATTGACACTGCGCCCAAAAATAGTTTAACCGCGATATCAAACGAGCTTTGATGGTCGAAACTGTCTAAACCATAAAGCAAAACAAACATAAGTATTATGCCGTATATGGCTTTTGCCGCCCGGGTGTTACCAGTATAGTTTGAATTTGGCTTAAATATCATTAGTATAATTTAAGATTTTTATATAATATCAAAAAGACACGACCCGCGCTAATTATTCATAAATTGTATAAAAAATAATTACAAACAATAGAATTGTATAAAAATTGGATTATTGAATTGTTGGGTTTATCTTGACAGATACAATACTAATAGCTGATCCAACACATGTATTAGTTAATCTGTCTATAAGTTTTTTGCGGTTTCCTGGAGAGCATTTTGTTGGATCTTTGTTTGAGCCGGCTCGTAAAAGTGATACGTGTAGTTTATCTGGATTTATATTTTTTATTCCTGTGTGTAATTCAACTTCACCAATAGCCGTATGCAGACCATTACTTTGTGATTCTAGAACGGCAGCTAAAACATTACCCCTATTGCCAAAAAGACAAATACTATTACAAATTAAATCAAAAGGTGGGATAAGTATAGTAGTTCTTTCTGCACTGTCACAAATTGTTTCTGGTAGAGTAATGCCAGACATTAGCGTAATATCTGGTATTTTTTTTGGCTTTACATATGCTCCATCACTAGCTGATGAGTTGAATGGATTAATAGCAAGATTCTCTACAGTAATAGCAGAAGCAACTATCGATCTCAATAGTGACCTAGATGCTGGTGATATCGACAATGATATTCGATAAGTTTTATCAGCTGGGGTTTCCGGCTTTGTATGAAATCTAATACCATCCTCTCTTATTCTAATATAAGATTCCCTACCGCTATTGGGGTAGATAGATTGAGTGTGGCGGCCTAAATGCATTAGTTAATATATTATCATCTATGTCTAGATATTGCGACACAATACTTTGAAATATCAAAATTGAGGTTACAGTATGTAGGCTAGAATATTATACATGAACTCAAACAACCTTGAATACAGAGTCTATAAGTTGACCAATGTTAGCCGTTATGCTAGTGTTGGATAAAAAATTATTATTTTTAAAGAGCAGTAAGATCGATGTGTGATCTTATGTTGCTAGTTAGATGGTTATGTGTATTTTGACAGGCTGTTTGTGTATTCTATTAGTTCTGCGTTGCCTGATTTTTTGGCGTATGTTTGCATGTGGCGGATAGTTTTGGCATTTTTTTTGACATCTGCCACTGTGTTTAGTGAGCCAAGCTGGCTTTGGGCTTTGTTGTACAGCCCAATATAACATTGTTTTATCATTGTCTGGTTATTTGTTCTGCCAAATGAGCGTATGGCTGCATCGTAATTTTTAGTTTGATAGTAATTTATACCCTGATTGTAGTAGATGTTTTGTGTAAGTTCCCCACTGTCATTTGCATATTTTGCATATTTCAGTGCTTCACTATATTGGTGATTGTTTATGTAGTGTACTGCGCCATTGTGGCCGACAAGATTTACAAGTTTTGTGTCGTTGCTTTGTCTGGCATATCTTAATGCCGCTGAAAAATCTTTTTTACCTACAAGGTCTGCAACTATATTTTTATATGCGATTGTCAAATTATTTTGAACAATATCGCGTTCACTGCTTATCAAATACGCTAGTTTAGCAGACTGCAACAGGGCCTCTGGTAAAACTTTTTGGGTTTTAAAATAGCTATCACTTATGTCCAATAGATTTATACTGACTATTTCTTGAACTGCTAGTGTTTTTTGACCAGGTTGACTGTATTTTTTAAATTGACCATTTGTAGCCTCTATATCAATACCCTTAAAGTGTAGGCAGACATGGCCCGGATAGGTTGTCAACTGTAGGTCAGTAATATCGTATTTAAGTGAATACAAGTATATGTATAGGGTAACTATTTGGTTGCAATCACCTACTAGTTTATTGTGTGCAGGGTCTTTTAATAATTCTCCAAACGTGCTAGATTTACGGTAGCTGTATCTTCCACTGTGTGGTGATAAATAGGTCATAATTTGTTTAAGATATATTATTTGATCTTGATATCTCATGAGCGGTCTTGGGTCCGCGCCTAACTTATAAATATCATCAAAAATTCGATTCATGTCCGGTGGTTGACTATTGGTTTGATATGCTTCAAAATCAGCCACAATTGCCAGGCTATTGTTATATAGTTGTTTGCGTTTGGTTTTAGTTAAATATTTGTAGCCCCTATATTTTCGTTCACTATATAAGTTGATAACAACAATATTTTTTTGAGCTAGGTAGCCAAGAATGTCTAAAGTTTTTCGTTTTGAACTACTAACCTTTACGTTAGAGAAAAACCTGCCGACTTGTTTTTCGTCTGGCCCAATATAATCAGTAAGCCAATAATATGCTTTTGAAAAGAAGTCCATATACATATCATAATATACAAGCGATATTATAAACATAATTGTTATGCTGCATTTGCGGCTAACAACAGCATGAGAGACTGAATAATTTATGTTAGTTTGATGGATTTATCATAATTGTTATGGTATTTTAAAAGTTAGGAGAAAAAATAAAAAAATGAATAACGAAAACACAGAAATAGAGTCAGCAAACAATATAGTGTCAGATATAGACACCTCACAACAAAATAGCCAGTTTGGAGCGACTGACACAATAAGTTCTATGCCAGTGGTGTCAGGCTCGGTATCCAACACACAATCAAATTTGGCTGAGACGACGGCAACTCAACAACCAAAATCCTCCTTCTCTGCAAATCCTAGAACTCAAAGCCCATCAACAACTAGTAGTGAAAGTAAGCAACTGGTATATGTTTCTGCATTTGCTGTATCGTTGGCTATGGTCTATACCATACTTATTAGTATAACTGTTCTCTTGGAAACTAGCTTTAATCATATTGGTAAAAGCAAGGCCAGCACACAAGCTCAGGGTGCTTCTAGTCTGTACCATGATAATTATGAGTTGAAAAGTATTATTTGGTTTTCGGCAAGTTTGGTTATATCTGGTGTTATATACATACTTCTAGTTAGGTATCTGTCAAAAAATTCAGATTTGCGACTAACAAGTTTTGTGGTTAAAGTATATAACCTAATATACGGTGCATTTTTATCTATCCTGTCTATTGCTACAGTTCTATCGTTTATAAATTTCGTATATTCGTGTTTTGTACAGTTCGTACCGAAGAATGATCCAGACATGAGCTATACAACTAGTAATGCATGGTGGTCTGGAGCTTTGCAGGCCTTTCTGACGACTACTATTATGGTTGTAGTTCTGCTGTTCTATTATAAAAAGATTACATCAATAGACGGTAAATAATTATGAAACTAGATAGAATATACTTTATTGTCATTGCTGTATTTATAGTATTTACGGTTGGTCTAGCCATAGCAGTTCCGTTTAGGCAGCAAATGCTCACTGTGTCAGATTTTCAGACAGTTGCTTTATTGAATGATGTTTCTAATAATATATCCACTTCCAATAAGGCGCCAGACAATATTAACAGTATAGTTAAAGACAAATCGGCTGCGAAAAAAATTAACTATACTAAAGTAAGTAATGACACATACAAGTTATGTGGAGACTTTTTAACAGACACATTTGCCAATGGTGTACCTAAAGATGTTCAAATTAATGCTGGTGCGCCCTCGTCGTTGGTTTATCCTAGCGACGCATCCAAGGATTTGCCAGTTAACTATGCATTACACAAAAAGGGTAACTATTGTTTTGGTGAACAAAAGATATACAATTCGTCGACATACGATAAATATCGGTACGACTATTCTACAAATCTGCAAGGATCAAACTCCACTAAGCCTCCTGCTACTTCAAGTGGTATTGCTGCCAACAATAAGGATACTGAGCGCCTAAAAGATGTAATGGATTTGGCGTCTAAAGCTGAAGAGTTTTATGCAACAAATGGAGAATATCCGGCAAACTGCACCGAGCTCGCAGCTATAAAAGGTTTGCCCGCATCTGCTCTAAAATCACCAAACGGAACAGCAAATAGCTGTAAAACATCAGTCCCTAGTGCAAGTAGTGATGTTTATCAGTACACCACTAGCAGCAGCAATCAGAAATTTGTTATATATTATTGGAGTGATACTAGTCGTGCTGTTTTGGAATATGGTAGTTCTAATTGAGTTATATAAATGGTATTAACTTTAAATAGTTATTTATGAAAGACACAGGGCCTAATTTTGATAGTTATGATAGCCACTCTTTGCCCGAAGGTATGTTTGTAAAAATTAGGGATATTCTTGTTACGAAATCTAGCATTCGTTCAGATGGTTCATATATGATCAAGGTGACTAAGGATGAATTAACGCTGATCGATGAACTTTTTGGTTTGGGTTATGACTATTGCGAAGTTGCATATCAGCCACCCCTCGACGACTGCTCTGAATCTGCTACGATATATCTATGTAATTTGTTTCAAGGCGATGTATTTTCTATGAAGACTATTGCTTTACAAATTGATAACAGTGATCCGAATTTACATCCAGAGGTATATATTGAAGTTGAAGATAGTGGTGGGTTTTATAACCACCTTCACCCCTTGCACCTTCAACACTATCTTCAACTTCAATTTACATCCAGAGGTATATATTGAAGTTGAAGATAGTGTTGAAGGTGCAAGGGGTGAAGGTGGTTATAAAACCCTAATAAGGCGAATCTTGTCAGATGCTAGTATGCCTATTTTTCGCCAATTAGCAGAGATTACGGATCCCGAGTTGCTACAGTTAGTTGAACTACTTGATGCTATCGATAAAATGTTTAAAAAGTTTAATTAGATATTGGCAAAGTTTGATAAAATATAACTAGCAGTGCACGTACTGGTTGTATTTGCCTTTTTACGTGCAGGCCCTTAAATTTTTGGTAGCATACTCACTGGTTTTTAGTAGCCAAGTCCCTGCTATGCATATAACTTTTTTTGTTTTTCGTTTGCAGATGCTCGCAGTTGAAACTGTATGTTATCACTGGTCACATTGCAAAACATTTTAGACTATTTATATTTTTTAAGTTATTTAATGTTTTTTGGCACGGTTTCCCAGTGGCTGTAAATATACGAGCTTTCTTAGTCTGTGATTCTGCCCGAGGACACTGTGATTTAAAAACAGAAAGAACAGATATATTATGCGTGAAAAAATAAACGAAGAAGTAAGCGTCGCTATGTACTATTCGGCCCGTAAAAAACTTGCCCTGCCACGACTGATAAACTGGCAGAACACTGACTACGCCGTAGGCAAAATTGGCTATCATCACACGGTCAAGGTCGGTGATGTTTTACATCATATATACGAGCTGGTTGATACCAAGCAAACACTGTGGTTTAGGCTAAATCTAAATACCAATAATTTGCACTGGACACTAGAGGCTGTGAGTGATGGACATGCAACCTAATCACAATCAGCCAATGATTATGCATATTGACCTAAACAGTTGTTTCGCCATATTAGAACAACAAGCAAATCCCCTTATTCGACATAAACCAGTGGTCATAGCAGCCTACAATAGCCCTGGCGGGGCTGTTATAGCGTCATCATATGAAGCCAAGGCACTGGGTATAAAACTTGGTGTCAATGTCCGCGAAGCCAAGCTACTATGTAAAGATGTTATAGTTCTAACCCCAGACCCAGATAAATATTTTGATGCCCACTGGCGATTTAAAAAAATACTACTGAAATACACAAACGAAGTTAAGCCGAAATCAGTTGACGAATTTGTGGTTGATTTTGGTGGTTCGGTTGCTGTTCAGAGGGGTAAAAGTTTACAAGAAATAGGCTACCAAATAAAACAAGATATAAAACAAAGTCTGGGCGAATATGTAACCGTCAATGTTGGTATTGGCCCCAATAGGTTTTTGGCAAAGCTAGCGGCTGGTCTACACAAGCCAGATGGTCTAGATATTATAGATAGTCACAATTTGGGCGATGTATATTCTGGACTTAGTTTGGTGGATCTGCCAGGGATAAATGTTCGGTATCAGGCTAGGTTAAATGTTAACGGTATACATAGTCCATTACAGTTTTTGGATACACCGATGGATATATTAAAAAAACAGGTTTTTCATAGTGTAGTCGGCTACTATTGGTATATGCGACTGCGTGGATATGAGGTAGATCACATCGACTATGGTCGCAAAAGCTATGGTCAACAATATGCTATTGGTCAAAAAACTACAAATCGTCAGGAGCTATCACGATATTTGATGAAACTGTGCGAAAAGGCTGGCCGACGGATGCGCCAGGCCGACTATATAGCCGGCGGGGTTCATGTTTGGCTCGGCTATGAAAATAGAACTTATTGGGCCAAGGGGCGCAAGCTCAAAACTGAGATATATTCAACCCAGGATATATTTATTGCCAGTCAGCGGTTACTAAATGAGGCAACAATACCATGCAAGGTGACAAATATTGGTGTATCAGTGTTCAATCTGCGACCATACCGACCCGAACAGCTAGGGCTGTTTGACGATAGCCGGCTAGATACATCGTCATTAGCTAAAGCCAGTGATATCATCAACGACAGATATGGCGAATTTACCTTAGTCCCCGCCCTGATGGCCAATATGCAAGATGTCATATTAAAACGGGTAGCATTTGGCAATGTCGACTAGATTGTTCGGCGAAGTCTTCGGGGTATGCGAGAGTGGCCTGTCGCTATCCCACCGATTGTCTTGGCTCGCTTTCTTTTCTTGTCTCTACGGGCATTCTTATCCCTGTACATCTCTCTGTCAGCATGAGCGTATATTTGTTCAATATCTTTTATTACGCCTGTCGCATAACCAACTGAAAAATCAATACCTGATATTTGTATAGGGTTTCCATTCACATCACATACGCTGCTAATCGCTTTGGCATCAGTTTTTATTTCATTTATCAACGAAGTGATGTCGTGGATATCAACAGCATTGTTATCGCACTGGATAATAATACCAAATTCATCTCCACCAAAACGGACGGGTTTCATGTATGGATAATCTTGTATCTTATCATTGATAATTTTAGCAAACTCAACTAGCACATTGTCACCTGCGATGTGGCCATATCTATCGTTCACTTCTTTGAAGCCATCGAGATCGATAAAAATAAAGCTAACGGTTTGACATGGTTGCTCGTCTATAATTTTGCCTATATGCTCAAAATAGCCATCGCGGTTAAGTAAGCCAGTTAGTCGATCATGGGTGCGGCGATATATATCCTTATCACGTCTATTGATTTCCTCGGTTATATCAGACGCAGACCCAATAATGACACTTTTATTGTTTAATGTAATCAATGTTCCGGACACTTTTACCCACCTTATCTCACCTTCTGCATTTGCGATAGAAAACATACTTTCGCTAGCCTCGCTTGTTTTGACCATATTTTCGAATGCAGAGGCTACATCTGCATGCTGGGTGTCATCTGTTATAAAGTTTAGAAATCTCTCATTAATGAAATAATCATTTGAATGCCCAGAAATATCTAATGATTGTGGTCCAATGTATAATATATTACCTGTTTCAGGATCTATAATATAGATAGCTTCGCTAACTACACAAATTGCACATGTCAGCCATTCAAGAAGTTCAGGCCTGTCAATTCCCGATGGTAAATTGAGAGCGGCTGCTATTTTCTTAAGTTCTTCGTCGACAAATGCTTGAGGGTTTTCTTTTGGTTCACGACCTCTTGACAGCATACCCAAGACTACTCCACCAGCTTTTCTGACAGTTTCCATCAAAGGTATTGGCCGCATGTGTTCGGGTATTGAGGGTATGAGAGGATTTTTAGCCATGGACACCTATATTTTATAATAATATTGTTCATATTATAATATTATTGCTTGATTATGCAAATAGGGTTTCAGTTTTTACTTTACCACAAGAACAATGTTAATATATAAAGCATGGACCTAGTAGTATTATATACGGCAAAATATTTAGTTTTTGTTATTGTGTTGTTGGCCGGCGTTTATTGGCTGACTTTACCAAAAAAACAAAAGATCCAAATGCTAATCTTTGCTGTAATATTGGCTATAGTTGCTTTTTTGTTAACTCGTATTGGTGGGATGCTCTATTATGACCCGAGGCCGTTTGTGTCACACAGCGTCACTCCAATATATCCGCATCCAGATAACAATGGTTTTCCGTCTGACCACACCGCCTTAGCGTTTGTTGTCGCTAGCAGTGTATTTTATATGTCCAAAAAAATAGGTGCTATATTTTTGGTATTAGCTCTCATGGTTGGTGTTAGTAGGGTTATTGGCAATATTCACTCACCGATTGATATAGTCGGTAGTATTGTATTTGTAGTTATTGCTTACGTGTTGTCAAAATACGCAACTAAATATATATTGATGAAACTTGAGCCTAAATCAATATCTTGATTTATGAATCTTTTTTGTTTGTTTGTTTTGGAACATATACTTGTCTGCTGAAATAATAATGTCTGATAGTTGATGGCTATTTGTGTCTGATTTACAGCCAACCGATATGTATATTTTTGGATTTTTTGTTAAGTTGTATTTATCAATCTTTTTATTTAGCAATAATAGTTTATTTTTTGTCCATTTTTCATCACATTTTTTTATAAACACAACAAACTCGTCCCCGCCAGCTCTGGCGATAACTTCTGCTTCTGGAAACACATCAGAAAGTATCACTGCTAGATCTTTGATAGCCTGATCACCGGTGTGATGACCATGTTTATTGTTTAGGATATGCATATCGTCAACGTCAATAAAAAATACTGTTATCGGATCATCTGAACCTTGAAACTTGTTTACGTATGCTTTGTAAAATTGTCTATTGTGCAATCCTGTTAGAGCATCATGCATACTCAATATTTTTAATTTATTTTCAAGATATTTGCGTTCAGTTATGTCCTGGACTGAACCATATGCACCGATAATCTTGCCTTGTTTAAACTTTGGGTAGCCGGTAGCATGTATCCATTTTTTGTTACCTTTTGCAGTTGTAATACGTAATTCTGCATCAAAAGGTTTGCCATCAACAAAGGTTTTTTCAGAAATGCCGGAATATATTTGCCTATCTCTATGATCATAAAATTGACTGACTGACTTTACGGTTGGATTAAAGGTGTTTGGATCAACCTCGTGTATTAGGAATAATTGTCTGGTCCAGATAACATTTTGGTTATTTATATCTATCTCCCAACCCCCAACTTTGGCGATGTCACCTATACTATCTAATAATTCTTTATCATGAGCTAATTGCTGTTGAAGTTGGTAATTTTCTGTGATATCTGACAATATGCCAACTGCTCCCACCGATACTCCGTTGCGGATAATTGTATTTCCTGATGCTCTGACGTATTTGATGTTGCCATCTTTTTCAAGGATGCGAAATTCGCTAGTGCTATCTGATTTTTCAATTTGCATAGTATAGAATTCTTGTTGAAGTAACGACCTGTCATCTGGGTGTATAAATAACAAAAAGTTCTTACCAATCAGCTCGTTTGCGGTATATGTTTTTGTAATTTTTTCTACGACAGGACTTATATAACCAATAGTGCCGTCTGGGTTCACTTGGTAGGCGGCATCGTTTAAGCCTTCGATTATATTTTCTAGTTCACTGATATCAATTGGATGCGTTTTCGAATTATCAATGTTGATTGCTTTTTGTATAGCGTAGGCTATGAGACTGCTAGATCTTTGTGACCTGGCGTTTTCTTTGAGTAGCTTACCAAGTTTTGTAGCAGCTGATATTCGAGTGTCGGCGACTGGGCTTTTGAGTTGATTTATAAGATCATTTATATGTTTATAAAAATCAATATTTATGCTGTGTGAAGTCATATTTTAGCCAAAATCATCGTAGTCTTATTATATAACAATTCCAATACGAATACCGGTATTTTAATGATAAATCTACATTCTGTAAGTAGGTAAGTTGCGTAGATTGGATAACTCAAGTTGACAATAGTAGTAGATTTATCTGAAAATCAATAGTATAATTTTGCTTATGTTATTGAAGGTGCATGTTATTTTGGCTATGTTTAGTATCGCTTTGTCAACCTATTCTGTGGTGAGCCCAAGAAAACTTATTATCCGTAGTGTTTATGTGATAACTGGATTTGTCTTGGTGTCTGGAGTTGTTTTGATCATCAGGTCAGACCATGTTACAACTACTTCTATATTTGCAGGATTATCATATGTTGTAGTAGTTGGTCTGGAGTTGTTATATTCTAGGGGAAAGTTAGCGAAAACAAGTCTAGAGCCATAAAAGTCTATGCGTGTTAGTGTTGTTGTGTTAGATATTAAGATAAAAATGTAAAACACCCTCAAATTTGCTCATTGAGGGTGTTTTACATCAAAACTAGCGAATGCTATTTTTGGTCATTGCCCATGTGTCGACCACCCATGTAGCCACCAAGTTTTTGCATAATATATTGTTGATCTATATTGTTGTCTTTGGCCCATTGGATGAGCTCAGTTTTCTTGGCCTCCATCGCAGTGTGACGTTCGGCTGGTGTTTTATCCTTTAGGCCATCAATGAAAGTTTTCATCTCGGCCTGTTTAGCGATAATCTTAGTTTTCTGATCTTCAGTGATTTTACCGTCTTTAACAGCTTGTGTTAGACGATCATTAAATTTGGCTTGCATATTTGCCATGTGTTCAGAGCGCTGTTCATCGACAACTTTTTGAACGTCATTTTTATTTAGGTTAAACTTAGTTGCAATTTTACTAGCCAGACTATCCTGATTTGAGCCTTGAGCAGACACGGTGTTTGCCCCTATAAAGCCAACTGCGCCTATGGTTGTTACAGCGCCTAGAACCAATAAAGATTTCGATAATGTCATATATATTCTCCTATAATTATTTTCGTAACATTCTAACAATACCCAGAATTACTTAGTAAATACTGAAAATACTTAACATTAGCATTTAGCGGTGGTATTATAGTAATTATCAGAAGTAAAAATATGTAAAGGGTGGTTTATATACAATGAGCGACAGAACAGATTCGTTTGACAAATATGTGCGAGCTGCTAATTATTTGACCGTTGCACAGATATTTTTAAAGGATAATTTCTTGCTTGACAGGCCACTGACTTTCGAAGACATAAAGCCAAGACTTCTTGGCCACTGGGGTTCTGGACCAGGGGTAAATATCGCTTATTCTCATTTGAGTCATTTGGTTAAGAAATATAACCAGGACATGATGTTTGTTTTAGGGCCGGGGCATGCTTTTCCAGCCCTTCAGGCTAACTTATTCATGGAAGATACATTAAGTCGTTTTTATCCTGAAGCCCAAAGAAACTTAGATGGTATTGCAAATATTTGCCGGCAGTTTAGCTGGCCGTATGGATTTCCAAGCCACAGCAACCCCGGTACGCCGGGGGTTATATTAGAGGGTGGCGAGCTTGGATATTCTTTGTCTACATCTTATGGCTCGGTATTGGATAATCCAGATTTAATAACTGCTTGTTTAGTTGGTGATGGCGAGGCTGAAACTGGCCCTACTGCTGGCGCATGGCATCTAAATAAACTAGTTGATCCTAGATCAAATGGTGTTGTATTACCTATCGTTCATCTGAACGGTTATAAAATATCTGCACCAACAGTATATGGTCGTATGACAGATAAAGAGCTGATTGATTTATTTAGAGGATATGGCTACCAACCAAAAATAGTAAATTATGAAGGTATTCATGAACAGATGGAAGAGACACTGGATTGGGCCTATACAACTATTCAGGATATAAAATCTAGCCATCGTTCGACCACTCCACACATGCCAATGATTATCATGCGAACACCAAAAGGTGCAACTGGACCAAAAGAACTAAATGGTGAAAAAATAGAGGGCAATGCTTTGTCGCACCAGGTTGTACTTATGGAGGCCAAAACCGATGCAAATCAGCTACATATGCTAGACGAGTGGCTAAGGGGTTATAAGTTCAATGAACTATTTAGTGTTGAAAATGGTTTTGGAGACTACTTGAACGATATTTTGCCAGATGATCAGAATTTGCGCATGGGTATGAATAGGCATGCTCATGGCGGTGAGCCTATATACAAGCCTCTTGTGTTGCCAAATATCGAACTATATGCCGAAGATGCAAGCAGGCCTGGGACAATAGGTTCAAGTAGT